>CAJUPF010000068.1 GCA_910588565.1 uncultured Lachnospiraceae bacterium | reverse complement strand
ATGCTGGGATACCATTAGCAATTTAATCACTGATATTTAAGCAATGCTGTACTAGAAACAAAAAAGGATGTACTGATTGAAGAGGATATCGTGATTTTTGCGAATGCAGCATTAACCGAGCCGAAACAAAAGAAGATAGAACGGTATGAGAAGATAAAGAAGGCGAGGGAAGAGCAAAGAGAAAAAGAACCGGAATATGAATGGAATCTTAAGGCAGTCCATGCAGAAGATGCCGCTGCAGAGCAAAATACAAAACAGCAACAGGTAAAAGTGGCAGTATTGGATTCAGGAGTGGATTATGTGTCCGGGATAAATTTGGCGGGACAGATAAATCTTGTGGAAGAGGAACAGTATTTGCCGGAGATGTTTCAGGATATGACCGGACATGGCACAGGAATTGCGGGAGTGATTGCCGGAAATGGAGAGACGGGTATATATGGCATAAATCCTAACGCTTGGGTATATTCCGTCAGAGTTTTAGACAGTGAGAACAAGGCTCCATTAAGCAGGATTGTCAAAGGAATTTACTGGTGTATTGAAAATGACATCAATATCATTAATATGAGTTTTGGAACATCGGTTTATTCTAAAGTATTGGAGCAGGCGGTTGCAGATGCTTATGCGGCGAATATCCTGATGGTTGCGGCATCCGGAAATACGGGCGGGGACGTAGAGTATCCGGCAGCATTTGATGGGGTTGTGGCCGTAGCAGCAACAGATACACAGGCTAGAATCAGTGATTTTAGTAATATAGGAGAAGAATTGGATGTGGCTGCGCCAGGCGAAAAAATCCGGACAGCAAGCTTTTTTGACGGAAGCGTCGTTACGCATGGAACGAGCATCGCGGCACCACATGTAACAGGGACAGCTTCCCTTTTGTGGGAGAAAGATTTAACCAAGACAAATGAATTTATCCGGCAGCTGATTTGCGAAAGCACAATGGAAATAGCAGGGACAGAACAATGCGGTTTGTTGGATGCCAGTTATGCAATGCAGATTTATGACAGTTTTGCAGAAAATTTCAATGATAATGAAATGGTTTTGGAAGAGCCAGTGCCAGATAATGAAAAGGAACCGGAAAGCTTCGCATATGTGGACGGGGATGAAGCATATGTGGAGGGAAGATGGGGAGGAACCGATCATCAGCAAACAATAACTGGCGGAAATACAAGTATGGGAACAGGGTTTACAGATGATCAGATGAAACGTCTGAAAAACGGTGTTGTACATCCGGATAATCACTGGAAGGGGCCTGGGGTACACTCGCCGTGGCACGGCGCATGGCATTACAGAGCAGACGGGGGATATCGTGTTAATGTCAAAATTAATTATGCTGCGGCGATAGAAGTAATGACATCAATTGCGTTAGAAGGAGGGAATACATCATCATTTAAGAATTATAAAGATTTTTCCGGGATCGATCAGATTACATTCAACGATCTGAAAGCAACAATTGACAAATTTTATAACAGCCATCAGGATCTGACAAAAGAGCAGAGGAAGTTCTTTTTATATGGATGTGGTATTCACGCCATTACAGATTTATTCGCGCATTCTACAACAGAAGCAAATGGAGACGCAATTGTCGGCAGTGATAAAGATGATACAGAATATCTTCCAAGACGTTACAGAGTTGCAGCAAGAGCAGCTGCATGGGCTATGGAATCACTAAGCGAGGGTGTAGCAACGGATGGTGCAGAGATTATCTTTGCGCTGGATGATGTTTTTACAGCAGGGACAAAATTCCGTGTAATTAATGTCAAAAAATATGTAAATGATAATGGATACGAAGACGATATATTGAATCTGGCAAATGTCAGCAAATAGCTGTGGTAGGAAAATTTTTTGTGCCATAAAGGAAGATGGTTTTTCCAGAATATGGTACAAAGAGAACCACTGCGGAGTAGATAAAGATCATTGGCATACATTTCAGCCAGGCAATGAGATTTAATGCGAAAAGATAACTAAAATTTATGTAAACATCCAGACTGATGTAAGATAAAATTACGCAGTCTGGATGTTTTTTGTGGCAGGGAAAGATTTTTGTGTTATACTGTATCAAAATAGCAGAAATTAAACTAACAGAAAGGGAAAAAATATATGAGCAAAGTATATCAGAAACTGGAAACATGCCTGAACAGTATCCGGGGAAAGACCGATTTTCAGCCTGAGGTGGCTTTGGTTCTTGGCTCAGGGCTCGGCGATTATGCAGATGAAATATCGATTTGCCAGACGCTTGATTATTCCCAAATCGACGGATTCCCCACATCAACGGTTGCTGGCCACAAAGGAAGGTTTGTGTTTGGCTATGTAAATCAGCTCCCTGTGGTAATCATGCAGGGAAGGGTACACTATTATGAAGGATATTCCATGACGGACGTTGTACTCCCGACACGCCTGATGGGGATGCTTGGCGCAAAAAAACTGATTCTTACAAATGCTGCCGGAGGAGTCAATCCGAATTATACACCAGGGGATTTTATGCTGATTGCGGATCATATCGCAACCGCAGTTCCAAGTCCGTTGATTGGTGAGAATCTGTGGCAGCTGGGGACAAGATTTCCGGATATGAGCGAAGTATACAGCCTGCGCATGCGAGGTATTATAAAAGGCCTTGCAGTAGATCTGGGAATCGATTTGAAGGAAGGAGTCTATGTGCAGTTTACAGGACCAGGTTATGAAACGCCTGCGGAAATACGGATGTGCAGGAGCTGGGGCGGCGACGCTGTTGGAATGAGTACTGCCTGTGAAGCTATGGCAGCACGCCATATGGGGCTTGAAGTATGCGGGATCTCCTGCATTACCAACATGGCTGCAGGGATTTCCTCCGGGCAGCTGAATCATAACGAAGTCCAGGAAACGGCGGATCGCGTGGCAGGCCAATTTAAAAAGCTGATTACAGAAGTGATCCGCCATATCTGATTCTCTGTTGAATCTTTTTTTCTCTTATGCTAGAATATGTGGCGTAGATTTTGAAAAAGCTGCATGCGCAATAACAAGGAAACACCCTCCGGGCATACCTTTATGCGCAAAAAACATGCGCAATAATAAGGAAACACCCTCCGGGTATACCTTTATGCGCAAAAAACATGCGCAATAATAAGGAAACACCCTCCGGGCATACCTTTATGCGCAAAAAACATGCGCAATAATAAGGAAACACCCTCCGGGTATACCTTTATGCGCAAAAAAGCATGCGCAATAATAAGGAAAGGAAGATCATCCCTTGAATGAGTATACACCAATGATGCGGCAGTATCTTGAAATAAAAGAAGCGAATCTGGACTATATTCTTTTTTATCGTCTGGGTGATTTCTATGAAATGTTTTTTGAAGACGCCAAAATCGTTTCAAAAGAATTAGAACTCACCCTGACCAGCAAGAACTGCGGACTAAAAGAACGCGCCCCCATGTGCGGCATACCTTATCATGCCGTGGAGGGCTATTTGAATAAACTGGTAAAAAAAGGCTACAAAGTGGCAATCTGTGAGCAGATCGGCGATCCCAAGCTGGCAAAAGGACTTGTAGAGCGCAAGGTTATCCGGGTCGTTACGCCTGGAACCAACACGGACAGTCAGGCGCTGGATGAATCAAAGAATAACTATATTATGTGCATCGTCTATCTGGCGGACAAATACGGTATATCCCTGGCCGATGTCAGTACCGGGGATTATTATGCGACAGAAGTGGATACGGAACGGAAACTGCTGGATGAGATGAACAAGTATATGCCTGCAGAAATCGTCTGTAATGAAGCATTTCTAATGAGCGGCGCGGATTTGGACGATATCAAAGGCCGCTTACATATCTGCGTTACCTCGCTGGATTCCTGGTATTTCAGTGAGGAAACAGCAATCGGGACGTTAAAAGATCATTTTCAGATTCACAGTCTGGAGAGCATTGGGTTACACGATTTTACCTGCGGCAGTATCGCAGCGGGTTCCCTGCTCAAGTACCTCTATGAAACGCAGAAAAATTCCCTGTCCCATATGGCAGCCATCCACCCGTATATCACCGGAAAATATATGATTATTGACAGTTCCACCAGACGCAACCTGGAACTGACGGAAACGCTTAGGGAAAAATCAAAGCGCGGTTCTCTGCTCTGGGTTCTGGATAAAACCAAAACCGCTATGGGCGCCAGAATGCTGCGATCTTATCTGGAACAGCCGCTGATTGGAAAAGCAGAAATCACAGATCGCCTGAATGCAGTGGAAGAGTTAAATGAACAGATGATTACCAGAGAAGAACTTCGGGAATATTTAAATCCCATTTACGATTTGGAACGCCTGATTACCCGTATTACTTATCAGACAGCTAATCCCAGGGATTTGATTTCCTTTAAAAACTCCATCCGGATGCTGCCTTCGATAAAAAAACTGCTGTCTGATTTTTCCGGTTCCCTGTTACAGGAAATCCAAAACGATCTGGATACCTTAGAAGATATTTATCAAAAAATCGAACATGGTATTTCCGAAGATGCTCCTGTTCTGGTTCATGACGGCGGCATTATTAAAGAAAAGTATAACAAAGAAGTTGATCGCTTACGGGATTCCAAAACAGACGGCAAATCCTGGCTGGCGGATCTTGAAGCCAAAGAACGAGATAAAACCGGGATCAAAAATTTGAAAATCAAATATAACAAAGTATTTGGCTATTATCTGGAAGTCACAAATTCCTACCATCATCTGGTACCGGACTATTTTACCAGAAAACAGACCCTGGCCAATGCAGAACGCTATATTACGCCAGAGTTAAAAGAACTCGAAGACGTTATTTTAGGCGCGGAAGATAAATTGACGGTATTGGAATATGATTTATTTCGGGAAATCCGTGAATTTATTGCTGACGAAGTAGTACGTATCCAGAAAACAGCAAAAGCAATTGCCCGTCTGGATGTATTTGCCTCGTTTGCCCATGTGGCGGAGCAGAATCACTATTGCCGGCCAAAGCTAAATGAAAACGGCCTGATTGATATAAAAAGCGGACGTCATCCGGTTGTGGAAAAAATGATTGCCCACAATATGTTTATCAGCAATGATACCTATTTGGATAACAGTAAAAAACGGATTTCTATTATAACAGGCCCGAATATGGCCGGAAAGTCTACCTATATGCGCCAGACTGCATTGATTGTATTAATGGCGCAGATTGGCAGTTTTGTTCCGGCAGATTCCGCCAATATCGGGATTGTGGATCGGATTTTTACCAGAGTAGGCGCTTCTGACGATCTTGCCAGCGGACAGAGTACGTTTATGGTGGAAATGACCGAAGTGGCCAATATACTGCGGAATGCCACCAAAGATTCCCTGTTGGTGCTCGATGAAATCGGACGGGGGACAAGCACCTTTGACGGGCTTAGTATCGCCTGGGCCGTTGTGGAACATATCAGTAATCCCAAGCTGCTCGGAGCGAAAACTCTGTTTGCCACCCATTATCATGAACTGACCGAACTGGAAGGAAAATTAGATAACGTAACCAATTACTGCATTGCTGTGAAAGAAAAAGGCGATGATATTGTATTTTTACGTAAAATTGTCCCTGGCGGGGCGGATAAAAGTTATGGCATTCAGGTAGCCAGGCTGGCTGGTCTGCCGGAATCTGTTCTTGCGCGTGCCAAGGTGATTGTAGAAGAACTGAGCGCCAACGATATCTCGGATATTGCCAAAAATATCAATGTACATACAACGGCAAAGAAGAAAAAGCCAACCCTTGATGAAGTGGATCTGGCACAGATTTCTCTGTTTGATACGGTAAAAGACGACGATATTATTTCGGAAATCCGGGATATTGACGTCACTGTATTAACACCCATAGAAGCGATGAATAAGCTGTACGAGCTGCAGAACAAAGTCAAAAACCGCTGGTAAGGAGGCAGTACCAATATGGCGCAGATTGCACTGTTAGATCAGGAAACAATTGATAAAATTGCTGCCGGTGAAGTGATCGACCGGCCTTCTTCTGTTGTAAAAGAACTGGTGGAAAATTCCATTGACGCAAAAGCAACGGCTATAACGGTTGAGATCAAAGACGGCGGCATATCTTTCATCCGCATTACCGATAATGGATGCGGAATGGAAAAAGATCAGGTGCCATTGGCATTTTTACGGCATTCTACCAGTAAAATCAAATCGGTTGAAGATTTGCTTACCGTATCTTCCCTGGGATTCCGCGGGGAAGCATTGTCCAGTATCGCGGCAGTCGCGCAGGTAGAGCTGATTACCAAAACCGTACCGGAACTGACCGGCATCCGTTATGTAATAGAAGGTTCTGCGGAAAAGGAAACAGAAGAAATCGGCGCACCGGATGGCACAACTTTTCTGGTGCGCAACCTGTTTTACAATACGCCTGCCAGGCGGAAATTTTTAAAAACTCCGCAGACAGAAGCCGGTTATATCAATGCATTAGTAGAACGCCTTGCGTTGTCAAGGCCGGATATTTCATTTAAACTGATTGTCAATAACCAGATAAAGCTGCATACTTCCGGAAATGCAAGGCCAAAAGATGTGATTTATCAGATCTATGGCAGAGAGATTGCCGCATCCCTGATCGAGGTACAGGAAAAAAATGAACTGTTTGAGCTGACAGGATTTATCGGAACACCGATTGTATCCAGAGGAAACAGAAATTTTGAGAATTATTTTATCAATCAGCGGTATATCCAGAGCAGGCTGATTGCAAAAGGGATTGAAGATGCTTATAAAAATTTCCTGATGCAGCATCAGTATCCATTTTGCGCCTTGTATTTTGCTTTTGACGGAGCGATGCTTGATGTCAATGTACACCCGGCCAAAATGGAGCTTCGGTTCAGCCGGAATGAAGAAATCTATCAGAATCTGTATGACTGCATCCGAAAGCGGCTGACAGACAAGGAACACATCAATTATGTTTCTTTTGGGAAAAATAAGGAGAAAAGCGGAAAATCCGCAGTTCTGCCAGGGCGTGCGCTGCCGGAGCCGTTTGAAAAAAAGCGGCTGGAACAAATAGCCGCCTCGATCCGGAAGGATTCTCCATATGAAAAGAAATATCCGTCTAAAGCGGGCAGCGCAGATGACAGAAAAACAATGTCTCTGCCGCAAGACGGAGCTGATAGCAGAAAAGCGATGACTCTGGCGGAAGATATGGCAGCCGGAGAAAAATCGCAGATACAACAGGAGCGCTGTACCGCGGGAGCAAATGCGCAGTTATCACAGATGTGCCAGAAGCATACAACTGGAATAAAAATACAGCCGGATAGTGCAGAAAAGTTACAGAACCAGCGCCAAACAGCAGAAGCTTCCGCAACGCCGCAGCCTGGCTACGTTCAGGAAGAAATTCAGTTTGAAGGCAGATTTTTATCCAAAGAAGCAGTCCGGCAGCATCGGATTATCGGACAGGTATTTGAAACTTACTGGCTGGTGGAATATGAAGCAAAACTTTTTATTATTGATCAACATGCAGCCCATGAAAAAGTGCTCTATGAAAAAACCATCCGTTCCTTAAAAGACCGGGAATATACGACACAGCTGTTGTCTCCTCCCATGATTCTTACTCTGGATACGCAGGAAGAACAGGCGCTGAGCGCTTTTGACAGCCAGCTAAAAGAGCTTGGATTTGAAATCGAACCATTCGGCGGCCGTGAATACGCTGTCTGCGGCGTTCCGGGAAATCTGTTTCAACTGGATGCCAGACAGATCTTGCTGGAAATTCTGGACTCTTATGATGAAATAAAAAAAGCCAAAACACCGGATCTGGTACTGGAAAAAATAGCGTCCATGTCCTGTAAGGCAGCCGTAAAAGGCAACCATACGCTGCAGCAGCAGGAAGCAAAGGCTCTGATTGCAGAATTGTTAGAACTGGAAAATCCCTATTTTTGCCCGCATGGTAGGCCTACGATTATTGCTATGGACAAACAGGAATTAGAGAAAAAATTTAAAAGGATCGTATCATGATAAAACAGCCTTTCATTATACTGTCCGGCCCGACTGCAGTTGGAAAAACAGAACTGTCCGTCCGGCTGGCAGAAAAAATCCAGGGTTCCATTATTTCTGCGGATTCTATGCAGGTCTACCGCCATATGGATATCGGTTCCGCCAAAATAAAACCGGAGGAAATGCATGGTATTCCTCATTACCTGATTGATGAATTGGAACCCCAGGAAGAATTTAATATTGTAACATTTCAAACACTGGCGAAACGATACTTAAAAGAAATCTACGCGGCAGGCCGGATTCCGATTCTGGCCGGAGGCACAGGCTTTTACATCCAGTCTGTTCTCTATGATATCGATTTTTCGCAAGAAGAATCCTCTGACACGATTCGCAGAGAACTGGAAGCGTTCGCCAGACAGGAAGGCAGTTTTGCACTGCACCAGCGTCTGAACCAGGTGGATGAAGCGTCTGCAAAAGCCATACATCCAAATAATGTAAAACGGGTGATTCGCGCACTGGAATTTTATGAACAAAACGGTTATCCGATTTCAAAACACAATGAAGAAGAGCGTCGGAAAAAATCTCCTTATAACTTTGCCTATTTCGTCCTAAATGATCATCGGGCGGCGATTTATCAACGGATTGAGCAGCGTATCGATCAGATGATGGATGACGGACTTTTGCAGGAAGTAAAACAGCTTAAGGAATTGGGCTGTCACAAAGGAATGATATCGATGCAGGGCCTTGGATATAAAGAACTTCTGGCTTATCTGGATGGTGAACTATCATTGGAAGAAGCTATCTACATTTTAAAGCGGGACACCAGGCATTTTGCCAAGCGGCAGCTGACCTGGTTTGGCCGGGAGCAAGAGGCTATATGGCTGAATAAAGATGCATTTGCCTATAATGAGGACGCAATTTTGGCAAATATGATTTCCATATTAAAAGAAAAGAGGATACTATGACCATACAACAGCAATATGAAAGTCTTGGAATCTGCAGGGAAGTATATCAATTTGCAGATAAAATTGAAAAAAATTTAAAAAAACGGTTTGACACCTTGGATACTGTCGCAGAATTTAACCAGACTAAAGTAATCCGCGCCATGCAGAATGCGCGTGTTTCGGCAGAATGTTTCCAGTCTACAAGCGGTTATGGCTATCATGATCTGGGACGGGATACATTAGAAACGGTATATGCAGAATGTTTTTGCGGAGAAGACGCTCTTGTGCGGCCTCAGATTACCTGCGGCACACATGCGCTGGCACTGGCGCTGATGTCCAATTTAAGGCCAGGCGAGGAACTGCTGTCTCCGGTAGGCAAGCCTTATGATACCTTAGAGGAAGTGATTGGTATCCGTCCGTCCAAAGGCTCCCTGGCAGAATATGGGATTTCCTACCGCCAGGTGGATCTGCTGCCGGATGGCAGCTTTGATTATGAAGGCATCCGGACGGCTCTCAATGAAAAGACAAAACTTGTTACCATCCAGCGTTCAAAAGGCTACGCGACTCGACCAACCTTATCGGTTTCCAAAATCGGTGAACTGATTTCTTTTATCAAAAAAATAAAACCGGATGTAATCTGTATGGTAGATAATTGCTATGGTGAATTTGTGGAGGAGCAGGAGCCGTTGGAAGTTGGCGCAGATTTAATCGTAGGCTCTCTGATTAAAAACCCCGGCGGCGGCCTGGCGCCAATCGGCGGCTATATCGTTGGGAAAAAGCAATATGTAGAGCAGGCGGGTTACCGTCTGACTTCACCGGGGCTTGGAAAAGAAGTTGGCGCGTCTTTAGGTGTAATCCAGTCCTTTTATCAGGGATTCTTTTTAGCTCCCTCTGTGGTAAATGCAGCGCTGAAAGGAGCGATTTTTGCAGCAACTGTCTATGAAACGCTTGGTTTTGACGTAATTCCAAACAGTACGGAAAGCCGTCATGATATTATCCAGGCTGTCACGTTCCATAATCCGGACGCAATGATTGCGTTCTGCAAAGGCATCCAGGCGGCAGCCCCGGTAGATTCGTATGTTACGCCGGAGCCCTGGGCAATGCCGGGCTATGACAGCGATGTAATTATGGCGGCCGGAGCTTTTGTACAGGGTTCTTCAATTGAACTAAGTGCAGACGGCCCTGTCAAACCGCCGTATTCTGTGTATTTTCAGGGTGGGCTGACCTGGCATCACGCTAAATTTGGAATTTTAATGTCTCTGCAAAAACTTTATGAGCAAAATCTTGTTAATAAGGATCTAATGTGGTAGAATGTTAAGAATAGCGATAGAAGCCAGGCAGTCTAAAGCCATAGCGTCAATCGCAGTCAGATGTCTGACTCTACAGGCAGAGAGTAGAAAGGACATGTATGAATCATCACATAACGGTAAAAGAATTACCGGAATCCGAGAAACCCTATGAGAAATGCCTGCGTTATGGAGCGGAATACCTTTCTGATGCAGAGCTGTTAGCCGTGATAATACGCTCCGGAACTGCCGGAAAGCAGTCGATCGAAGTAGCCAGAGAGATTTTAAGCTGCAATGAAAAGAGCCTTTTAAACCTCCATTATCTGAGTATCAAAGAGCTGACCGCCATTCCCGGCATCGGCAATGTGAAGGCCATTCAGTTAAAATGTCTTGCCGAGATTTCAAGGCGCATGGCAAAAGCCACACGGCGCAGGGAAGTCACACTGAAAAGCGCATCCTCCGTAGCTTCTTATTATATGGAAGAACTCCGCCATGAAGACCGGGAAAAACTGATGCTGAGTATGTTTGATGCGGGCTGCGTCCTGCTGGGAGAAGAAGTTATTTCGGTTGGAACAGTCAATGCGTCATTAGTTTCGCCCAGGGAGATTTTTCAGCGTGCGCTGCAGTACGGAGCCGTTCATATTATATTACTGCACAATCATCCCAGCGGCGTACCCATTCCCAGCACACAGGATAAGCTTGTAACCAGGCGGGTGCAGCAGTGCGGTGAACTGTTAGGAGTTCATTTATCGGATCACATTATTATAGGTGATAATCAATATTTCAGCTTTAAAGAGGAAAATCTGCTGAATTAGCGGATTGAAGGGAGACAAACTACGATGAACAACAATATTTATGGCATTGATTTAGGAACCTGCAATATCAAAGTGTTTTGTAAATCCACCGGCAAAATTTTAAACGAGAAAAATACCATTGCCATTGTGAATAAGAATCAGATGTACGCGTATGGAGACGCTGCATATGCAATGTATGAAAAAGCGCCGGAGTCCATTCATGTAACTTTTCCAGTTGTAAACGGCGTTATCGCCGATTTTAACAACATACAGACCATGATTTTTGATTTCCTTGAGTCCCGTGCCAAGGGAAAAATCCACGGTGCCGAATATATTGTAGCAGTACCTACAGATATTACCGAAGTAGAGAAAAAAGCTTTCTTCGATCTGTTCTATAAGAGCAAGACCAAACCCAAAAATGTTCTGCTCTGCGAGAAACCCATCGCAGATGCCGCCGGGTTAGGCTTAGATGTCAATGAGCCGAACGGCGTTATGATCGTGGACATTGGCGCTGACACGACAGAGATTTCTGTGATTTCTTTGGGAGGGCTTGTATTAAGCGATCTGCTTTTATTTGGCGGCAACCGGATTGACGAATCCATTATCAGCTATATCAAACGTACCTACAATTTGGTAATCGGGCAGAAAACGGCCAAATCCTTAAAAGAAAATTTAGGCTCCGGCCTTCCGGGCAGGGAAGAGAGCATGGTGATCGTAGGAAGGGATCTTGTCAGCGGACTGCCGATTGAACTTGAGATCAACGCACAGACTGTGTATGAAGCGATTAAGGATAATTTAAATTCCATCTGCAATTCGATCAAGATGATTCTTGAGAAGACGCCGCCGGAGGTTGCCAAAGATATTATTCATTCCGGCATCTATATTACCGGAGGCGGCTCCCAGATCCAGAATCTGGACGAATTGTTTACCCAGATTACCAATATCCGCGTAAATACCTGTGAAGATCCGGAAGAATCTGTGGTGCGCGGGCTGATAAAAATCGTTTCCGACGACAAATACAAACGTCTGACATTTAATATGAAAACTAGACTATTAAGATAATCGAGGTATTTTATGAAACGGAAACCCAAATTAAATTTTCCAGCCAGATATATACTGATGGGGTTAACGATCCTCTGTTTGATTTCCGTGTACGTCAGTCTGACACTAAATCTTTCCGGAGGGCCTTTAAACACGGTTGCCGGATACGTCTTTGTCCCGATGCAGCGGGGAATCAATTACGTCAGCACATGGATTTTGGATAAAACGGAACATCTGAAGAATTTAAAGGATGTGATGGAAGAGAATAAAACGTTAAAAGTCCAGGTAGACGAACTGACCTCGGAATTGAACTCCATTAAACTCGAACAATATGAGCTTGATAATCTCCGGGAGCTGTTGGAATTGGATAAGAAGTATCCCAGTTATGAAAAAGTGGCTGCAAATGTCATTGGTAAAGACGCCGGCAACTGGTTTTCCAATTTCACCATTGACAGGGGAACCAAAGACGGGGTAGATGTGGATATGAATGTAATTGCCGGAAGCGGGCTGGTAGGCATTGTGACAGATGTCGGCCCCAATTATGCAAAAGTCCGTTCCATTATCGATGATATCAGCCGGGTCAGCGGAATGGTTTTAACCACCTCGGATCGCTGCATTGTACATGGCGATCTGAAGGAAATGAACGCCAACCAGAATATCCTGCTTACAGATTTAAAGGATTCCGAAGATCAGGCGGAACTTGGAGATCCTGTGGTGACTTCCAATATCAGTGACAAATATTTAGAGGGTATTTTAATCGGCTATATCAGTACACTTGAAAAGGATGCCAACAATCTGACCAAGTCAGGCAGTATTAATCTGGCGGTTGATTTTGAACATCTTGACGAAGTGCTGGTGATACTGGATAAAAAAGAAACTGGCGAAGAAAGCAAATAACGGAGGATATTATGAAGCGCAAGATTACAATTATAATTATTATCATCCTTTGTTTTCTGCTGCAGAGTACCCTGTTTAAGACCCTCTCCATAGCTTCTATTTCACCAAATCTTCTGATTATCGTCACCTCATCCTTCGGATTTATGCGAGGAAAAAAAGAGGGGCTTTTCACCGGATTTTTATGCGGGCTTTTTATCGATATTTATTATGGCAGCGCAATTGGTTTTTATGCTGCAATTTATATGTATATTGGCTATTTCAATGGATTCTTCCGCAAGATTTTCTTTCCGGAAGATATCAAACTGCCGATGATCCTGATATCTGCCAGCGATCTGATCAGCAATCTTTTGGTCTATCTGTTCCGGTTTTTGCTGCGTAGGCGGTTTGCTTTCAGGTATTATCTGCTGAATATTATTCTGCCGGAATGGGTATATACCATTCTGGTTACGGTATTTTTGTATTTTATTTTGCTGCGGATTAACCAGAGATTAGAAAAAACAGAGAAAAGGAGTGCCAGCAAATTTGTTTGATACGGTAAAAGAGTTTTTCGTTAATTTTTTCAAATCCAGACTATTTATACTGACAATTGCCATGATGGCACTTTTCGGCATTCTGATCCAGCGGATTTTTGTGCTTCAGATTGTAAATGGGGAAGAATACCTGAATAATTATGCATTGAAAATCGAAAAGAGCAGGGAGCTGAAAAGCACCAGGGGCAATATCTACGACAGGAACGGAAATCTGCTGGCTTATAATGAGCTGGCCTATTCCATTACAATCGAGGACAATGGAAGCTACGATTCCCAGGAAGAGAAAAATACGTTATTAAATCATGAACTGGAGCTGATTTTTCGTAAATTAGATGAAAATGGCGATTCCATTACCAACGATTTTGAAATCACCATGGAGGAGGATGGAAGCTATTCTTTTAATATAGAAGGCAAAATGCTGCAGCGTTTTCTGGCGGATGTCTATGGGCACCGCCTTGTAGACGATCTTGCTTACAATAAGAAATTAGGCTATGACGAAGGGAAAGCAACTGCGGAACAGGTGATGGAATATCTGCAAAGTGAATCCGAATTCGGCATTGAAGGGTCATATTCAGGAGACATGGCTTATCGTATTACGGTAATCCGGTATGCTATGTCTGAAAACAGTTTCCAGAAATATATCTCTACTACGATTGCAGCGGATGTCAGTGAAGAGACGATTTCTTATATCAGTGAAAATGCTGATATCCTGCAGGGCGTGGAAATCTCCGGGGATACGATCCGCAAATATGTGGACAGCAAGTATTTTGCGCAGATTATCGGCTATACAGGCAAGATTTCTCAGGAAGAGTACGATAGCTTATCCCAGGAAAGCGATGAATATTCCCTGACGGATGTCGTCGGAAAATCAGGCATTGAACAATATCTGGATATGAGCCTGCGCGGAACAAAAGGAACGGAAACAGTCTATGTAGACAATTTGGGCAAAGTAGTTGAGACCAAAGAACGCATTGAACCAAAAGCCGGAAATAATGCGTATCTGTCAATAGACGCAGACCTTACGATTGCCGCATATGATTTGCTTGAGCAGGAGATTGCAGGTATTGTATATAACAGTATCCGAAACGTGAAAAACTACAATGCTTCCGATGAAACAAGCGCGGCAAATGTCATTATTCCAATTGATGATGTATATTATGCGTTGATACAGAACAATATTCTGGATATGAAGCATTTTTCCCAAAGTGATGCTAGCGGGATGGAGCAGGAGGTTTACCATGCATTCGAGGCCAAACGGGAATCTGTGCTGGCAGCGATTCGGGCAGAACTTACCATGGACAATGCGACTCCCTTTGGCAGCCTGGAAAGTGAAACAGAGGATTATGTATCGCATATTGTAGATCTTCTGAAAAAGCAGTCAATTCTTGTGACAGACAGGATCAATAAAGATGATTCTGTCTATATCCAGTGGGCGTCTGGGGATCTCAGCCTGAAGGACTATCTGATTTATGCGATTTCAACAAACTGGATTGATATTACACAGTTTACCATAGATGAGAAATATTCGGATTCCAATGAAATCTATTTTGCACTTTTGGATTATATCCAGGAAGAGCTGAAAGAAGATAACGAATTTTCCAAAATCATTTATAAATATATGATCCAGCAGAATTTGATCAACGGAACCCAGCTTTGTGTGCTTTTATATGACCAGGGAATCTTAAAATACGATAAAGAACAAGTAGAATCATTGACATCCGGCACAATATCTGCCTATAATTTTATACTGGATAAAATCAAAAATCTGGAAATTACTCCAGAGCAGCTTGCTTTAGACCCCTGCAGTGGTTCCTGCGTTATTACAGACGTCCGGACAGGCGAGATTTTAGCGCTGGTATCCTATCCGGGCTACGACAATAACCGGCTTGCAAATGTGGTGGATGCAGCTTATTTCGATAAACTGACAGAAGACCGCTCTCTGCCGCTGTATAACCATGCCACACAGGAGCGGACAGCGCCTGGTTCTACGTTTAAGATGGTGACAGCTACGGCAGGGCTCGCGGAACGTGTCATTGATACGGAAGTCAAGATCAAGGACGAAGGACGGTTTACGCGTTTG
>CAJUPF010000067.1 GCA_910588565.1 uncultured Lachnospiraceae bacterium | reverse complement strand
ATAACCGTTCCTTCGTTTTACCGCATGGCATAGAGGTATCCCCGGAGGGGATCTCCTTATCCTTGCCGCACGGTACAGCGGAAGCGCTGAAATTTTTCCATTTAAACAGCGCCTTTAAGTTTTCCGCCGCATAAAACATACTGCTGCTTAACAGGGCAAATACCGTAAAAAACCAGACTGCCACCATCAGCGCGTCCTGCCGCTGCAAAAATCCTCCCGGAATCTGTATCATGCTCATCAGCGTAACCGCCGGGTATTCCATCATTTTCATAGACGCCACCCCGAAAATACCCTGCAGAATACCGTATAAAGCCAGCAAAACCAGTCCGGCAAACAGCACTGACGCTATGCAGGCGCCCCGGATAGATGTTTTCTTTTTTGCAAAAGGCACCAAAAATAACGCCATCCCTCCAAGCGAGAATACTTCAAAGCTGAAATAACTCCCAATCCAAATCCCCTGGCTATCCGACCCATACAGTGGAAACAGACGCGGAAGCTCTACATCCCTTGCCGCAAAAAACAGCATCAAAAACAACGGCGCCATCAGAAACCAGAACAAAATTTCGTACACCCTTGCCCTGCCTTCCATTCCCTGAAAGATATTATAGGCACAAAGCGCCACGATTCCCACTGCGATCCAGTAAAAAGACTGCTCCTTTAACAGTTCTGAAACAATCAGATGCCCGAAAATATATGTCGCATATCCCCCCAGGCACAAATAATAGCAGGCATAATACAAAACAGCAAACGACCCTAAGACTTTGCCAAAGCTGCGTTTCAGCCAGGCAGGATATGTCTCTCCATCTTCCATAAGACCCGTCAGCCATCCAATCAGCAGACAGTACACAATCCCAGCCGCAATCCCGATCAGAATGGACAGCATTCCGTCCTTTCCGCTCCATTTGGCAAGCGCAGAAGGCAAAAGCAGCGTTCCAATCCCAAGCAAATCATAGGTCAGCAGACGAAACATCTGCCGTTTTGAAATTTTATTATTTTTTGAAAACATCGGTATCCTTCCTTTTTAAACGTACTCTCTGATTTCTTTTCGCATAGATGGGACGCCGCTTCATCCAGAACAACGGCAGCCGGATCAGGGAATCCCGTTCATCCTGGTATCCATTCAGATCCGCGCCGACAAACGGGGAAAGATACGGAATCCCAAAGCTTTTCAGATGGGACAGATGAATCAGCACAAACAGCAGCCCATACAAAAATCCATAAAATCCCAGCCAGGAACTCAGCAGAATAAATAAAAATTTTAAAAGACGGAATGCCGTAGCAAATTCTTCATTGGGAATCGCAAAAGAGCAAAGCGCCGTAAATGCTACAACAATTACCACAATCGGGCTTACAATATTTGCCTCCACCGCAGCCTGCCCGATAATCAGGCCGCCGACAATCCCAATGGTATTCCCCATAGCTCCCGGCAAGCGCACGCCGGCCTCCCGCAGCAGTTCAAAGGCGATTTCCATCAGCAGCACTTCCACCACAGCCGGAAACGGTACACCCTGCCTTGCCGCCGCAAAGGACAACAGCAGTGTCGTAGGCAGCACCTGTGTATGAAAATTTGTCACAGCCAGATAAAGCCCCGGTATCGTCATGGCAAAAAATGTCGCCATATATCGGATCAGCCTGCCAAAGGAAGCAATTTCCCAGCGATTATACATATCGTCGCTTGTTTTAATATAAGAATTAAAATCCGTAGGCAAAATTAATCCTGTAGGAGAATTATCCACCATAACCACAATCCGGCCTTCTAAAATTGCCATCGCCGCCCGATCCGGCCGCTGGGTCGTCTGAAACTGAGGGAATGGCGAATACCATGTTTCCTCCGACAGCTGTTCGATCATACCGCTGTCCAGAATGCCGTCAATTTCATATTGGTTCAGCCTTCGCTTTACTTCTTCTAACAACTCCGGATAGACCAGATCTTCCATATAGACCAGATCCACATTTGTATTGGTGCGCGTACCGGCTTTCAGCTCTTCTACCTGTAGTTTGGGCGTCCGCAGACGTTTGCGGATCAATGCGGTATTTACCTTTATGGAATCGACAAATCCTTCCTTAGACCCCCGGATTACCTTTTCCGATTCCGGTTCCTGCAGCGGCATCGAAGGATAACCTTTATCCGGGATCTTTATGGCTTTATCAAAGCCGTCAATAAATAAAATTACATCGCCTGCAAACATGCCGCCCGCGGCTTCCTCAACCGTTTCAAACAGAGTCATATCTGAAATTCCCAGGGCATTTTTCTCAAGGCACACATAAATTTCCCTGCACGGCATATCACTCAGCCTGTTCAAAAGCTTACCGACAACAGAATTTTCAAACAGAAAACTGCCTCCTGTTACCTCTATATAAGCAATAAAACAGGCAATGTCTTTTTCATTGCCAAGCTGCATGGATTTCTTTTTAATATCCGCAGATTCACCCAGAAGCGCCAGAAAATCCGCTTTATTTCTGCTAAGTTCTCTTCCCATTTTTTCCATAGCTTATTCCCATCCTGTTCGTTCTGCCCGAATTTTGCGCGGCTGCCGCCAGCATTTCCACGCAAAACCTGATTATGTGTTTTCTGTATCACAAAAAAGCAGGGACAGCTCTCTGCTGCTCCTGCTTTTAGTATCTGCTTTCTTATTCTTTTTATTCCTGTGCGCGGATAATATTCCGCATCACATCTGCCTGATTATCCACATGCTTTTTGATCATTTCCTCTACGTATTCCTTATCCCGGCTTTTCAGCCCCTCGATAATCTGCTCATGCTCTTCAATCAGATTGGGGTAGTACTGCTCATCCTTTAAGTATTCCACCCGGTAGCGGTAAATCTGCTCCCGCAGGTTATTCAAAAGCGTTACCAGCCTTGTATTTTCAGAGGCTGCGCAAATAATATCATGAAATTTAATATCAAAATCTGCAATCATTTTCACATTCTTAGACTTAATTGCCTCCTGGAAGCTGGCCATATTCTCTTCCAGCAGGCCAATCTGCTCTTCCGTAATTTTTTCACAGGCCAGCTGTACCGCCAGACATTCCAACGCTTCCCGAATCCGAAGTACATCCTCCATGTCTTTTTCTGTCATACCGGCGACTTCCGCACCTCTGCGCGGAATCGTAATCGCCAGCCCTTCCTGCTGCAGCATACGGATTGCTTCGCGAATCGGCGTCCTGCTCACCCCAAGCTTGCTCGCCAGCTGCAGCTCCATCAGCCGTTCACCAGGTTTTAAATCTCCTCTTAAAATCGCTTCGCGCAGAGTCTGGAATACAACATCCCGCAAGGGAAGATATGCATCCGCATTTAATTCCAAATTTTCCATAAATTCCTCCATTATACTCTTCTGTTATTGTATATACCTGTCAGATACACCTGTTTGGCAAGCTTGGAATCACGCATCGTCTCATAAGCCTCCTTCGCCGTGTGCATATCCTTAAACAAACCAAACACAGTTGGACCGCTGCCGCTCATCATAGCGTTTATCGCGCCACAGTCCATCATACAGCGCTTGATTTCATCAATCACCGGATATGCTGGAATTGTCACAGTCTCTAAAAGATTGCCCATATGTTTCGCCACATCCTTTAAATTCCCCCGGCGGAGCGCGTCCAGCTGGGCGTTGATATTGGGATGTACCGTATGCCTGTCCAATTTCAGATTTTCATAGACAAATCTGGTGGATACGCCGATGGGAGGCCTCGCAATCAGCACCGGGCATTTCGGCATCGGCGGAAGGCTTTTTAATTGTTCCCCAATTCCTTCCGCCAGAGCCGTCCCCCGCATCAGGCAATAAGGCACATCCGCGCCAATCTGTACGCCCAACTCCATCAAATCCCGCCGTTTCAGCCCAAGTGAAAACAGTTCGTTCATGCCATACAGCACGGCAGCCGCATCTGTGCTGCCCCCGGCCATCCCGGCAGCTACCGGAATATGCTTCTGCAATTCCACTGCCACGCCTTTTTTGATATCACAAGTGTCCATCAGCAGCTTTGCAGCTTTATAAATCAGATTATTCTCATCCGTCGGCAGAAAATCCAGATTGGCCGAAATAGAAATTCCTGATTCTTCTGTCTTTTCTATTTTTAACTGATCATACAGATGAATGGTCTGCATAATCATCCTGACCTCATGATAACCATCCTCCCGCCTGCGGAGCACATCCAGTCCCAGATTTACTTTGGCAAGCGCTTTTACAAGTATCGTATCCATTTATTGTATCCCCATCCTTTTATTCAGTGTACTGCCGAATTTGTATACAGGATATTGTATCATCATTCAAAAAAAAGTTCAACGGCACTTTACTTTTTCTTCCAGTAATCCGATATATTTATCGGAACATTTTATCAGGACAATTTTATTATGCCAAGGAGGGTAAGTATTATGAGTAGTATTGGTGCAATTAACAATGTTTCTTCCGTAACTGCAGCAAATGCCGCAAATACTGTTGCAAAAACTTCCGAAAAAGCCGCAGAACAGAATTCCGCGGAGAACAAACAGGAATCTGCCGGCGTTGTATATGAGAAAAGCTCTTCTTCTACTGTAAACACCAATTATGTTAAGAAAAATTCCGCACTGATCAGCAAATTAAAAGCGGATTCTGAAGCCAGAGTTTCGCAGATGAGAAGCCTTGTAGAACAGATGATGACCAAGCAGGGAACTGCTATCGGCAATGCGGACAGCATGTGGAGTTTTCTGGCTAAAGGCAATTTCACTGTTTCCGCAAGCGTAAAAGCACAGGCACAGGCGGATATTGCCGACGATGGTTACTGGGGTGTAAAGCAGACTTCCGACCGTATCGTTGATTTCGCAAAAGCATTGAGCGGCGGCGATCCCGATAAGGCGGACGAGATGTTAGCTGCGTTTAAGAAAGGCTTCAAACAGGCTACCGGCAGCTGGGGCAAGAGCCTCCCGGACATCTCCCAGAGAACTTACGACGCAGTCTTACAGAAAATGGACGAGTGGAAAAACGGCAAAGCAGCCGACGCAGCGGAAGCTACCGAATAATAAGCCGAAAAGAACGGATTCTTCCCAACTGGAAGAATCCGTTCTTTTTATTCATGCCCTGTTTTGGCCTGCTCTTTTTTGGCCATCAGGATTGCTTCGTTTAAAGTCAGCATTTTCGCGTCCAGCATGGACACAATCCCAGAACATTCCCGCAAATCCCTGCTGATGTATTCCGGCGCGTTTCCCTCAAATTTATAATAAATCTTGTGCTCTAAACTCGCCCAGAAATCCATTGCCATCGTCCGGATCTGTATCTCCACCTTGGTATCCACCACGCGGTCGGATAAGAAGATTGGAATCGTAACCAGCATATGGTAACTCTTATAGCCGCTTTTCTTTGGATGCTTAATATAATCTTTTACAAAAACGACTGTCAAATCATTCTGCTTGCCTATCATCTCTGCCATCCGGTAAATATCCGAGGTAAAAGAACATACAATGCGGATGCCTGCAATATCGTTCACATGCTCCATCATATTCGAGATGCTGCTTTCATAACCATTACGCTTTAATTTCTTGACAATGCTCTCTGGCGATTTAATTCTGGATTTAATATACTCAATTGGATTATACTGATGAACGTGCTTAAATTCATCATTTAATATCTCCAGCTTGGTGCTTACTTCTTTTAAAGCGCTGTTGTAGATAAACATAAGGGTTTTCCAGCTGTCAACATCTTCCCCGTACTCACTCTGTAAACGCGGTTTCATGTACATAACCTCCATTTTTTGTACAACTACAACTGGTACAGTAACGTCCCTGCTTCTGCCAGGACAGTCTCTGCGCCAGCATACCTGAACTATAAACACAATTATAACATACGATGCTTCCTTTTTGTTAAGATAGTGTAAATTTTACAAAATCTTAATAATACCATGCGTTACAGTTCACGGCCTAACCCGGCCGCAAACTGTAACGCATCCAGCCCATTCCAAGTCGCCTTCGGCGAGGGGCTGGATGCTTGAAACCACTGCTTTATTGGCCGGATGCCATGCAGCGGGGTGCAGGGTGCCGTGAATAGTAACTACCATGCCGCCAAAATAAAACGTGCCTCCGCTGATTCTGCACAGCATAGCAGAACCGCAGCCACACTATAAATCCAGCTTCAAATCATCTTCCCTGATCCAGCCGATTTTCCGGAAAACGAAACCAAACAGCCAGGACAGCACACCTGGCAGCAGGAAACATACCAGAATCAGCCCCATCCAGTCTAACGCTGTAATCGCCGTTTTCGTACCTGCGGCAATATCGGTAAGCCAGCCCGTATAGACCCCAATCTGCCCCACCAGCCCACAGGTTCCCATTCCTGAAGCAACTGCCGCTCCATTCATCTGAATCTGAAATACACACGTTGTAATCGGGCCTGTAATGGCAGATGTTAAAATTGCCGGAAGCCAGATTCTGGGATTTTTCACAATATTTCCCATTTGGAGCATACTTGTCCCGATTCCCTGGGCGAACAGCCCGCCCCAGCCATTTTCCCGGAAGCTGAGCACGGCAAATCCTACCATCTGGGCACAGCAGCCTGCCAGCGCCGCGCCGCCCGCCAAACCTGTCAGCCCCAAAGCAGCGCAGACAGCCGCACTGCTGATTGGGAGCGTCAGCGCAATTCCCACAATAACCGAAATAACGATTCCCATAGCAAACGGCCGAAGTTCTGTTGCCCACATAATCGCATTCCCCACTGCACCCGCTGCCATTCCGATTCCCGGCGCACAGAACAATGCGATCAGAATGCCAGCCATAATCGTGACAAAGGGCGTGACCAGAATATCAATCTTCGTCTCTTTGGATACGGCTTTTCCAAATTCTGCCGCAAAAACGGTGACAATTAAAACCGCCAGCGGGCCTCCGGCGCCGCCCAGTTCATTCGCCGCAGCTCCCACAGCCGCCAGGGAAAACAGCGCCAGCGGCGGCGTATGCAGCGCATGGCCAATGGCAACTGCCATCGCGGGCCCCGTTGCAAGTTTCGCATATGTACCAATCGTCACCAGAATCTCTATCCCGGCCTGCTCTCCAAGCGTCGAAATAATCGTTCCCATCAGAAGGGAAGCAAATAATCCCTGTGCCATCGCCCCTAACGCGTCGATTCCATATCGTTTTGCGGAAATCACAATATCCTTTCTTTTTAAAAACTGCTTTATGCGTTCCATTTTCTTTTTCGCCCCTTCTGCGATTGAGTTGATTTATCTTACTCCTCTATGACCTGCAGTTCCAGATAGTCAAATTCTATTTCTTCTACAAAATTATCCTGGTAAAATCTGGTTCTGGCATGACGCTGAAACTCGTTGATATTCTTTTCAAGCCAGATGGGTTTCCCCAGATCAAACATATAACATACGTCATCCAATGCCTGGAATACTTTATGCGTCCTGGTATCGTCAGAGCCGTTTTCAATCGTGATGTCTTTGATCATGTGGTTTGCTTTCCACTCTTTTGCCCATATGCGAAACATGATTTCTCCTTTCTCCGCTGCCTGTTCGCTTCATACATCAGAATCGATGCGGTAACCGCGGCATTTAAAGATTCCACGCTTCCCTCCATCGGAATCTTAACTGCCGCATCCGCCAGGGAAGCCGTCGTTTCTGTCAGGCCGTTTCCCTCGTTTCCAATCAAAAAGCCGCTTGCTGCCGTGTAATCTGGCGCGTCATACATAATACTGCCTTTTAAATGTGCCGCATAAAGTTTTATACCGTTTTGTTTCATATCAGAAAGCAGACCCGTAAAATCCTCCGCTACCAAATACGGCACCCGGTAAATGCTTCCCATCGTTGCCCGTATGGTCTTGGGATTGTATATGTCCACGGTTGTGCCGTTGGCAATGACAGCCGTCACCCCGGCAGCCTCACCGGCGCGGAGCATAGTTCCTAAATTGCCCGGATCTTGAATGCTTTCCAGAAGAAGGTAACAGCCGCCCTCTTTTTTTAAGATATCTTCCCTATTCCAGCTGGGAATCGCAATCTCCGCCAGAACACCCTGCGGCGTCTGTGTGCCGCTGGCAGCTTTGCACACGGAATCCGAGAGAATCTCATAGCTTCTGCCATGCAAAAATGCTCTGTTTCTAAGATCCGAATGAAAAGATTCCGCTATATAAAGCTGATGAATCCATGTTTTGGGCGCTTCTTCTATCATTTTTCTGCCTTCTGCTATAAATAAGCCCTGTTCTTTTCTTGCTTTCGCCTTTTTTCCCAGTAATATCAGATTCTTTATCCGGGGATTTGCTGTACTCGTAATCATAATGCCTCCGTGGATTCCTGCCAATTTTGTGATATCGGCTGCGAACCGCGCAGCTGCAGGCCAAACTGTTACTTCTGATTTCTCTAATCATAGCATGAAGCTGCCAAAATGACAAATAAAAGTTATACGGCAAAAGACGGAATACGAAACCCCTATGCTTCGTACTCCGTCTTTCTTTGTTTTCTAATCCATTACTTTATCACTTATTAGTTGGAAGAAGATGACATTTTCTCTTCCTGGCTGCGGATCATTTTACGGACCATTTCACCGCCGATAGAACCTGCCTGTGCAGAAGTCAAATCACCGTTGTAACCTTCCTTTAACGGAACACCGATTTCAGAAGCTACTTCCTGCTTAAAACGATTTAACGCTTCCTTTGCTTCAGGTACCTCAACTCTATTTGTTCTGTTTGAACTTGCCATGGTATTGCACCTCCATAGTTTTTTCTCCGGCTAAGCCGTTTTTTGTTTTGGATAAACACTGTTTTGTTTATCCTGAGAATAGTATGGGTCAAAAAATATTTTTTATGTTTGGAAAGATCAACCATTTTGATTGACAGAAAAAACAAAAAGAAATATTCTTATAATAAATAACATTTATATAACCACAGGAGGTTTTTTATGAGTAAAACAGGTATTTTTTTCGCAAATGGCAATGAAGAAATCGAAGGCCTGACCGTAGTTGATATTCTGCGCCGCGCCGGGCTTACCATTGAATCCATTTCCATCTATGACGAAGCCATCGTCACCGGCTCGCAC
The DNA here is from genome assembly GCA_910588565.1 of uncultured Lachnospiraceae bacterium. Taxonomy (GTDB): domain Bacteria; phylum Bacillota; class Clostridia; order Lachnospirales; family Lachnospiraceae; genus Roseburia_B. The sequence goes on along the minus strand of CAJUPF010000067.1, from coordinate 6,602 downwards.
AATATTACATTCCAGACGGATACGACTATGGCCAAAGCTGATTTTGATTCCTATGACGCAATTGTGCTTCCTGGCGGAATGCCCGGCACTCTGCATTTTGCGGAACATGAAGGCGTCAATTCTATTCTTAAAAAATTTGCGCAGGAAGGAAAACTTGTCTGCGCCATCTGCGCCGCACCTTCCGTTCTTGGCGCCGCCGGAATCTTAAAAGGAAAAAAAGCTGTCTGCCATCCGGGGTTTGAAGAGAAGCTTACCGGCGCAGAGGTTATGTATGATTCCGTCGTTACCGACGGCAATATTATCACCAGCCGCGGCATGGGCACTGCCATTGATTTCGCCCTGGCAATTGTAAGCTATCTAAAAGACGAAGCCACTGTCGCAGACTTAAAAGCAAAGCTTGTATACCGTTAGGAGCTGCCATGGAAATTGAACGCAAATATCTGATTCCTCAGCTTCCGGAAAATTATAAAGCATATCCGCACAAAGAAATCGAGCAGGGATATTTATCCACAAATCCGGTCGTGCGTATCCGCAAATCCGATGATTCCTATACGCTGACCTATAAAGGACCCGGGCTTATGGTACGGGAAGAATATAATCTTCCCCTGACAAAAGAAGCCTATGAACATCTTTGTCCCAAGGCTGACGGCAGGCTGATTCACAAAATCCGCTATAACATTCCTTATCAGGAAATCTATACAATTGAACTGGATATATTTCTGGATGATTTATCCCCTTTGATTCTGGCCGAAGTGGAATTTCCTTCGGAAGAAGCAGCCAACTGTTTTGTTCCCCCGGACTGGTTCGGGGAAGACGTCACGTTTTCATCAAACTATCATAACAGCACGCTGAGCCAGCATGTATAACACCCCGCAGCCGAACCGGACAGCAAAAAACAACTGGCCGCGCTCTGCCGCATAGATGTCTGACATCCCTATGGCAGAGCCGCGGATCATTTGCTTTTGCCCGCAGCGCACATTTGGGGCGCAGCCAAAAGCCAATTACAGAAACCGCCCGAAAACAAACTGTTACAATGGATCTGATTTATCTGAGCCTGGTATTCTCATACCGCTGCATCGTACCAATGCTTGACAATAACTGATGATAACGGTAATCCAGGCTGCCCTCCGGTATCACAAGATCAAGCACCGCTGAAAAATCATCGATCAGGCGTTCGGTAATGGAGTGTTCCATTGATTTCAGCAACTGATATTTTTCTTCTAATGTATCCGCATCCAAAAACCGCAGTAAAGCCGGATCTGCCTGTGCTTCTTCGCCGTTCTCCTGAAGGAACCGAATACTATCCTCTGCTTTCTCACCGTTCTTCTGAGAAACATTCAGATCCTGCTTTTTTTCCTGCTGTATACATTCCTTATCTGACGCTTTGTCCTGCCGGGCAGATTCTGATTCCGCTTTTACCTCCCGCAAATCCTGTAACGATTCCGCCTCTTTGATTACTTTCTGCGGTTTACCATCATCCACCCGTTCAAAACGGTATTTTTGCAAAACATCCGGGTATTTCCCATGATCGACTTCTTCCATAAACAGTCTGAGCGGCCTTACATAACAGGAAAAGTTTCCATAAAGCGCCTGATATACCACCATCTGTTCCTCTGTCTCCGTATGTTCTGCAATGCAGAGAATCTGATATAATTTGTTTTTAAAATGCAGATACCGTTCACCTGGTCTTGGTAATTCTCTGTTCATATTCTGTCACATCTCCTGTATATTCATTTTCTGCATTGTATCAAATTCCTGTTTTGCTGTAAAGTTCCCTGCATACCACATTTCATACCGGATTTAAAAAATTTCTGAACAACTGACGCTGAACTGTTATATCAAATCCAAAAAATTCTCAAAAAATATGGACAGAAGTACGGAACAGTCCTATAATAAAGCAGATTGTTACAATATCGTATATGTTCACGAAAGGCCAGACAAAACATCATGTTTACCAAACTAACAAAACATCTTTCCGGCATGCAGCTGATTGCAGGAGGATTTTTTCTGATTATACTAATCGGCACATTTTTATTAATGCTCCCCTGCGCCGCAAAATCCGGAGAATGCACTCCATTTTTAACCGCACTTTTTACCGCAGCCAGCGCAACCTGTGTAACCGGGCTGATTGTTGTAGATACATTCAGCCACTGGACACTGTTTGGGCAGCTGGTTCTTTTGCTGCTGATTCAAATCGGCGGACTGGGTTTTATTACCATCGGCATCACCGTTTCTATGCTGCTTCGCCGGAAAATTGGCTTAAAAGAACGCGGACTTCTTCGGGAAAGTTTTAATATTATTGAGCTGAGCGGGCTCGTCCGGCTGACCAAACGGGTAATTTTAAGCACGCTTCTTTTTGAAGGCGCAGGCGCAGTGATCCTGACGCTCTGTTTTATTCCCAAAATGGGAATTGGAACCGGGATCTATTACGGAATTTTCCATTCAGTTTCCGCATTCTGCAATGCAGGATTTGACCTGATGGGGCGCTATGAACCGTTCTCCTCGCTCACTGCTTATTATAACCATCCGGTAGTGGCAGTTACCGTTATACTGCTGATTCTTATTGGCGGCATCGGCTTTATTGTCTGGAATGATCTGTACGATCACCGGCTGCATTTTCGAAAATACTCTCTGCACACGAAAATCGTCGTCACCTCCACACTGTTTCTGGTGTTTGGAGGCGCGCTTATTTTCTATCTGTTGGAAGGAAGCAGGCTTTTTGCAGATATGGACGTCGCAGGTAAACTGCTAAGCTCTCTCTTCTGCGCCGTCACCCCAAGAACTGCCGGGTTCAATACGGTAGATGTAGGAGCAATGACAGATGCCGGAAAACTTTTTACCGTTATCCTGATGTTTATCGGCGGTGCGCCGGGTTCTACCGCGGGCGGCGTCAAAGTCACCACCATCGTCGTTCTGCTCGTCTATATGAAAGCCACTCTGACCCGGACGGAAAGCTACAATATATTTGGCAGGCGTTTAGATGAAGAAGCTCTGCATAAAGCCGCTGCCGTTTTCAGCATCAATCTGACACTGGCAATGATTTCCGGCATTCTTATATGCGGGATACAGACTTTTAATGGCATAGATACCCTGTTAGAAGTATTTTCAGCTATCAGCACCGTAGGAATGACAGCAGGGCTTACCACCCGTTTAAATACTGCTTCGCGTATTGTCGTGATTCTTCTGATGTACCTTGGGCGGGTGGGCAGCCTGTCGTTTGCCATGTCATTTACAGACAAGAAAAAAATTACCCACGTATTACAGCCTGCAGAAAAAATAAATATCGGATAATTCCAGGAGGAACAGCATGAAATCCATTTTAATGATCGGCATGGGCCGCTTCGGTACTCACCTGTGCATGAATTTAGCAAAATTAAATAATGAGATTATGATTGTAGATGAATATGAGGAAAAACTCGAAGATCTGCTTCCCTACGTTACCAGCGCCAAAATCGGAGACTGTACCAACGTCAAGGTTTTAGAAAGCCTGGGTGTCTCGAACTTTGATCTCTGTATCGTATGTATCGGGACTAACTTTCAGAACAGCCTGGAAATTACAAGCCTGTTAAAAGATCTTGGCGCAAAACGCGTGATCAGCAAAGCCAACCGGGAAATCCACGCCAAATTCCTGCTTCGCAACGGCGCTGACGACGTGATTTTTCCTGATCGGGATATTGCGGAAAAAATGGCAGTCAGCCTGAGCGATGATGAAATTTTCGACTATATCAATCTTACGGACGGCTATTCAATCTATGAAATTGCCCCGCTTCCGGAATGGATTGGAAAAAGTATTCTGGAACTGGATTTCCGCGCCAGATACCAGATGAGCATTATCGGAATCAAGTATGGCAGCCATACACAAATTCTTCCGCCTGCGGACTATATTTTTAAAACAGATGAACATCTGATGGTAATCTGCCATCACAAAGCCATGGATAAAATTATAAAACGCAGATAATTGTTCTGGCGTGCCCGCCCGCCTGCTGTACAGCAAATGCTCGAACCTGTCCAGACAGATATGAACCTCAAAATATATACCGTATATCGCATAAAGCGGAGGATAAAACAGATGAAATTAACGACACTATGTTATATCGAAAAAGATGGCTGCTATCTTATGCTCCACCGCATCAAAAAGGAGCATGACGTCAACCGTGACAAATGGATTGGCGTAGGCGGCAAATTAGAGCCGGATGAAATGCCGGAAGAATGTCTGCTGCGGGAGGTAAAAGAAGAGACCGGCCTGACCCTTCTGAACTATCAATACAGAGGGATTTTAACATTCACGGCAGAAGGCTGGGAGAGCGAATATATTTTTCTGTATACCGCCAGTGCGTTTGAAGGGGAACTTACCGAATGTAACGAAGGAGCCTTGGAATGGGTCGCAAAAGATGCGATTGAATCGCTTCCGATCTGGGAGGGAGATAAAATTTTCCTGCGTCTGTTAAAGGAGAATTCCGGCTTTTTTTCACTAAAACTAAACTATCAGGGAGATCTTTTGACAAATTCAAAACTGATTCGCTTTTAAGGCTTGACAGTCAGGAAAAAAATGTTTATTATGAATAAGTCGTCTGCGGGTATGGCGGAATTGGCAGACGCGCCAGATTTAGGTTCTGGTGGGAGACCGTGCAGGTTCAAGTCCTGTTACCCGCATAGAATCAGGGTTTTTGAGGTATTGTACATATCTCAAAAACCCTGATTTTTTGTATTTGACAGCAATTTGACCACATCCATAAAACATTTCCCCGCTCCGATAAAATTTGACAACAGACGTGATGTACTTCTCAGCTTGACAACAATATATCTTTCATCCCTATCCGTCAGCCAAACCTCAAAGGACATCAATTTTACCTTCCAGCAAATTTTGCTTCTATGTTTCTATTTTCTTTTTCCCTGGCTAAAGTTACGTTCTGGTATACTATTCTCCAAAATACCGCTGAATCATTTTTCATCAGTAAAACGGCTAAATGAATTGATCCGGTAGCTTTTACATACCACGTCAATCTATGCTTAACATATTACACTGGCACACAGCGCCGCCAATTAAGACTAGCGAAGTCCAATTAAGCAATGATCAAAACGATATCACTCTGGCGGCTCGTCTTTGACTGCTGCTAGCTATGCGACCTGCGTATAGCTGCAGGCCGAATTGTTATTCCAAAACCGAAATATGTATTATTCTGTAGCATTTTATTGAAAAATGTAATAAAATAATGAAAAACTGGTGATATGGTGCATACTTTTTACACTATATCACCTATTATGGGAGAAATAAAATGAAAATAATTGTTACTAAAAAGTGTCTAATAGAAAATTTAAAAGAAAATTATCCAGATGACCATTCCCTTCCCAAAAGGCTTACTCCGGAAGAAGCATCTGAACAGGGAATTAATGTCTACATCAATAATGACTGGAACTATGTTATCAAAGGAAAAGCTGTTAATTTCATCTTCTATTCTGTCATCAATCTAAGGCACCTTTATATAATATTTAATTCATGAAGTTTCATCTGAAACTCATCCACTGTCAGATTTTTTCTTACTGCCGCAGATTCTATGGTTATTAAACCATCACATACCAAACCATAAAGCGCCTTAAACTCCCCTTCTTCCACTTTCTCCTTATCCCTTAAAATCAACTGCGGCTCCATGATCTCCATTAATGCCTGGCACATAGCAACATCTCCTTTCAACTCTTCCACTGCCTGTCTGTTTGCCCCTATGCTGACCTCAAGAACAGAGTCTGCCAGCTCCCGGTCAGCTTTTCCTGAAAGCTGCTGTATTCTTTCCAGCAGCCCCTTCAAATCCTGTTCACCAAGTCTTTCTGATAATGCCCCAAGCCATACATGCTCTGTCTTATCCAGCTCCCCTGTGACGACGATCTGCGTTGGGAAGAGGACATTACCCTCCACTGAATAAATTCCCCTGCAGCTTCCTGACACAGAATACCCATGCTTAGCAAAATACCGGAACAGTCCATCCGGCCTTGCTTCTCTGAGCAGCGATACCGTGATGTCATCTGCCTTTATCCCGTCCACTGTTCTTCCATAAGATTTATACAGGCTGGCATATGCCTGTGCTTTGTAAAAGGCATCAATATCCAGATGATCCTCCGGTGATTTATATTCCAGTATATTATGGCCTTTAAAGAATGCACCGATCTCATTGCCAATCCGTACAGATGGTTCTTTCTTTATTACCAGCAGATCTATTTCCAGCGGTTTTGTGTTCAGGTTATATTCTTTTTCAAAGATCAGCCCGTCCCTGCTCTCTGCAAACTCCAGGCTCATTGCCGCCACAAAACCCGGATGCCACTGTATTTTTTATCACTCATAGTAATCTCCTTTGTAAGATTAAATTATAACATACCCCATGCAAACAGCGCAACCGTGAAGTACGGCTCCGCAAGCATGGATTTTTTTCCATTTTCATTATGCCTTCCTTTTTCTACCCGGGCTGCGGAAGTTTTTCCACAGCCCGCCTATGATATTATCTTATTCGTTGTTCATGTCCTTAGATAAAGCAGCAAGGCCGCTGTCAGTATCCCCGCCACAACTGCTTTGATGCTTCCTGCCTTGTTTCCACTATCTCCTACTAATGTAT
>CAJUPF010000066.1 GCA_910588565.1 uncultured Lachnospiraceae bacterium | reverse complement strand
CCGGCTTCTTTAGCACGTGCAACAGCTGCAACACTTTCTTTTCTAGGTGGATCCCAGGCGCAGGTATCTTTTCGCCATCCCTGATCTTGGTATTGCAGTCTTTGCACCAGGTATTCCCCGTATAACCGGCATCCCCACAGACAGCCTCTTTACTGTCCCTAATCTCTGTATTTTTATGGTTAGAAATATCCACGCCGCCATACTCCGCGTGGCAGACCTCACACTCTTTTTTCGTAATGCAGGTAGCTTCGCCGCCTTTGTGCGCTTCCTCGTATATATTACATCTAGTGCATTCAAACGTATGTGTACCCTTTCCACTGTCTGCAGTCCCCGCTTTATAAGCATGCCCAAGGGCTGGATGAGCCGTATAGTAGAAGGTAGACTGCCCCTGCATACCGCATCGTCTGCATGAACAATAGTAACTCTCTGCTTCTGTGCAGGTAGCCTCCGATGCCAGATATCTCTCCAGAATCTCATTCGTCATCTGATGGCCAAGTGCATCCACATAATCCCCCTTGCTGCTCTTCCAGCACAAGGTACATTCGATTGTTGTGTACCCTCTGTTGGTGCAGGTCGGCGGCATAACTCTGTCTGCCGTATTATGATGGCCCGCGGCAAGAGACTGCTCCAGCTGGTACAGGCGCTCCGCCCATGCATCTATTTCCCCACTGTGTTCCATCCACTCGCCTTCCCCTGTAAACCAGGCGTTGGAATGAAGCAGTTCAGGATCTTCTTCTGTTATATCAAGAACCGTTTTATTTTGCTCCATTATGGTCTTAAAATTTTGTTCATCCGCAGACTGATAAGACTTCCGATGGAACAAATATTGGTTCAAATACATAGCGCGCCCCTGCGCTTCACTGCCCAGAGGTTCCACAGCCGCATCTACCGCCGCCGCCAGCTGGCCCAGATATTCCGAAACTTCTGCTGGAAGGCCCGCGAACTCATCCTCCACAGAAATCTCAATCGCTGCCTGTTCCAGCAAATCTTCTGTAAAAACAATACCCGCGCTTTGCGCAAGGCTACCGGATAAAAGAGCCGTCAGTTCTTTTTTTAGCGCCTGATCCACATTCCGGGCATATTCGGAAACAGCCTGTGCATCTGCCTGCTGTATTCCCTTTAATCCCTCACGCAGATAAGTACAGAATTCCTCAGAAATGTAATCCGTCCTGAAACCAGAACCAGGATCTGTATCCGCAGCCTGCCGGTTCATCACAGTACGTACAAACACAGAAAAGGCCAGTATCTTCTGTTTTATTTCATCCACCGAACCCATGTCCCTGTAATCGCCGGCCAAAAGCTGGTAATATGGATCTGTGGAGAAATCGGCTCCCTCATAGCCAGTCTGGTTATAAAGAAATCCCAGAAACATGTTTGCCTGCTCTTCTGATAATAACGGTTGATTTGCCCTGAAATTTTTCATTTCCGTGCCGTATCCCCCTGATCCGCTTGTACCGTCATCCGATGTATACCAGAGATCCGAAGAGAGAGCAATGCGCAAAGCCGGCACGCAGGCGCGGATACTACGATTCACATCGTCACCCCACGGTTCAACTGCACCATTGGAGTGAAGATATGCCGCATTATTATTACTGCTTCCTGGCGAACGCAGCCAGCAGGTGCAAGTACGATCCCCAGCAATATCCGCTCCTCTTCGATAAGAATAATCGCTTGCCTTTACACAACGGCTGCCAGAAAATGTCAACCATTCTTCACAAAACCCATACACTGGATTCAATACTTCTTCCATAGAAAGCAGGAAAATAGTATCATTGGTATCATTTCCGCCTGGCGTATTGAGTTTAAAATTGTCCTTCGTCGTAATCGTCTGCCGTACAATCGTGCCCTGCTCCCTGCTGCTGAATGCCGTGCCATAAAATTCGCTGTTCAGCCACTCCCGTACCGAAGAGTTTTCCCACGTGACAGGTTCGTACACATCATGATAGGTTTTACAGTCCAGCCCCTGATCCGCCACAACAAACAACGTGCTTCCATCATTCTCAAGCACTTTCCATTTGATACGCTCCCATTTAAAATAGCGGTAGTCAACGTCTCCAAATTCTCTATCCGAAGTCGTATCACCTTTACTGATCCTGCGGTACTTTGTGCCATTCACCCAGGCATCCCCATACTCATCATAATCAGCGTCCCTGATTTAATCTGTCAGCGAGACATTCCTATCAATCTCCGTCTGGGGATAGCTGCCGAAATACACATAATTCCAATCCGTTGTATCCGTACCATCATTCAGCTTCGTACAGTGGTGTACCGGGTTCTGGGGATTTTCCCGTCCCACACGCCCTGCAGCCCCGCTGCTTTCCGTCCCCGCCGTTACCGGCATCCCCTGCGCCGCCAGCAGCAGCGCTGCCGCTAAGACCACTGACGCCCATTTGCCCATTGCTTTCCTGAGCTTCCTTCTCATCCTGTTCTCCCTTCTGTTTTTTCTTTTTCAGACACCCCAAATACCTTTCTGCCAAATTGACAAAAATATACAAATATAGCCCATATTTCAGGTATTCAAGCCAAACACCTTATCTGTAACTATCATACTAACACAACAAACTTTTGCAAAAAAGCGCCCTGAAATTCATCCTCCAGCTTTTTTGCATAGTCTATTGTTTTTACAAATTATCTGACTCTATCCGTTATCCGAACGCAGCGTGTCCTTTGCTATTATTAACTATTAACAAAAAAACACCCCGGCATTAAAATCCAAACTGCCGGGATGTTTTACACATTTAAATTATCTTATACCTCGACTCTTCCTACACCGGATAAGCCCCATTCTTCGTATCCGCTACAGATGCGTCCACGCCCTTCTGCTGCGCTTCGCGGTACTTAAAGAAATCTGTAGCAACCTGCGGAAACAGTGCATAAGACAATACATCCTCATCCTGCTGTTTCCACTGTTTCATTTCCGCTTCAATCTTATCTAATTCCGGCTCAAGCAAATCCGCATATCTGCAGGTAATGGCATTCTTCTTGTCTTCACCAAGAACTTTATCTACAACTTCCGGATTAAACGGTTTCACCGTCTGGCCGTATTTGCCAAGCAAAACGTCTTTTGTCTCCTTGGTAGCGACTTTATAACGTTCGCCCATCAGCACGTTAAATACAGCCTGCGTACCCACGATCTGGGAAGACGGCGTTACAAGCGGCGGCTCGCCAAGATCTTTCCGGACTCTCGGGATCTCCTTTAATACCTCTTCGTATTTATCCTCTGCATTCTGCTCCTTTAACTGGGATACCATATTGGATAACATACCGCCCGGTACCTGGTATAACAAGGTCTTGATATTTACGCCAAGAACCTTCGGATTCATCAGGCCGCTGTCTAACGCCTGTTCACGGAGCGGACGGAAATAATCTGCAATTTCAGCCAGAATATTCTGATCCAATCCGGTATCGTACTCGGTTCCTTTAAATGCCTCTACCATAACTTCGGTTGCCGGCTGGCTTGTACCAAGAGCAAATGGTGACATTGCGGTATCGATAATATCACAGCCAGCCTCCACTGCTTTCATACAGGTCATAGCAGCTACGCCGGACGTATAATGTGTATGCAGTTCAATCGGCAAAGAAGTAGCTTCTTTTAACGCTTTTACCAGCCTTGTCGCCTCTGTCGGAACTAAAAGACCTGCCATATCCTTGATACAGATAGAGTTTGCCCCCATATCTTCAATTCTCTTGGCGATATCCACCCAGTACTCCAGAGTATAAGCTTCCCCAAGCGTATAGGACAGCGCTACCTGTGCATGGCCTTTTTCTTTATTGGAAGCTGTAACTGCTGTCTGCAGGTTACGAAGGTCATTCAGACAGTCAAATATACGGATAATATCTATTCCGTTTGCAATGGATTTTTGTACAAAGTACTCTACCACGTCATCTGCGTATGGACGGTATCCAAGGATATTCTGTCCGCGGAACAGCATCTGTAACTTAGTATTTTTAAATCCAGCTCTTAATTTACGAAGTCTCTCCCAGGGATCTTCTTTTAAGAAACGAAGGGACGCATCGAAGGTAGCTCCACCCCAGCACTCTACTGCGTGAAAACCAACCTTATCCATTTTATCAATGATCGGCAGCATCTGCTCTGTTGTCATACGAGTAGCAATCAGAGACTGATGCGCATCACGTAATACTGTCTCAGTAATCTTTAATGGTTTCTTTTTTGCCATGATTCAATCCTCCTAATAATTCAGCGGATATTCGTAATCCGCTTCGCTGCTTACTCAATAGAATCCTATCTGCTTCACAGATACGATATTAAATTCCAAAAATTGCCATAAAAACTCCGGCTGCAACGGCAGTTCCGATAACTCCGGCAACGTTAGGTCCCATTGCATGCATAAGTAAGAAGTTGGTCGGATCCTCTTCCGCACCGACTTTCTGTGAAACACGGGCAGCCATAGGAACCGCAGAAACGCCTGCCGAACCAATCAGAGGATTGATTTTTCCTTTTGTCAAAGCACATAACAGTTTTCCAAATAAAGTTCCGGCTGCAGTACCGAATACAAACGCTACAAGACCCAGTACTACGATTTTGATTGTACTTACATTTAAGAATGCTTCTGCACTTGTTGTCGCACCTACAGAAGTTCCAAGCAGAATAACTACAATATACATCAATGCGTTGGAAGCCGTTTCCTGAAGCTGGCGTACTACACCGGATTCACGGAATAAGTTTCCTAACATCAGCATACCTACAAGCGGAGCCGTTGTAGGCAGAATCATACATACGACAATCGTAACGATAATCGGGAATAAAATTTTCTCCAGTTTGGAAACCGGTCTTAAATTCTCCATAACAATAGCACGTTCTTTTTTCGTCGTCAAAGCCTTCATAACCGGAGGCTGGATAATCGGAACCAATGCCATATAGGAATACGCAGCTACCGCAATCGGCCCCATCAAACCTGTCTGCCCTAACTTACCTGCCAGGAAAATTGAGGTAGGACCATCCGCGCCGCCGATAATGGATACAGCAGCAGCCGCTTTGTCATTGAATCCCATTAAAATCGCCATCAGGTAAGCGCCGAAAATACCAAACTGCGCCGCTGCGCCTAACAGGAAGCTAATCGGGTTTGCAATCAATGGGCCAAAGTCTGTCATTGCGCCTACGCCCAGGAAAATCAGGGAAGGCAGAATGGACCATTCGTCCATCAGATAAAAATAATGAAGTAATCCGCCAATACCATTACTTGTCTCTTCCGGGCTTGCGATAATATCCGGATAAATATTAACCAGAAGCATACCAAACGCAATTGGAACTAACAGTAACGGTTCATAGCCTTTTGCAATTGCCAGATACAAAAACAGGCAGGCAACTGCAATCATGAGGTAATTGCCCCAGGTCAGATTCAAAAAAGCAGTCTGATGCATGAGGTTCCCCATTGTCTCGCCAACATATGACAACATAGTCTATCAACCTCCTGATTAATTGTTTAATGTTGCTAATAATGCTCCTGATTCTACCGCATCACCTACAGCAACATCGATACTAGCAACGGTACCGTCTTCTGTTGCAACAACCGGCGTCTCCATTTTCATAACTTCAAGAATCAAAACAGTATCGCCTTTTTTCACTGCTGTGCCGACGCCTGCTTCAATCTTAAATACTTTTCCTGCCGCCTTTGCCTCAATACGGATACTTCCTGCACCGCCTGCTGCTTTTGGAGCTGCTGCTGCCGCTGCCGGAGCTGCTTTCGGGGCTGCCACTCTTCTTGGAGCCGGAGCTGCGCCTGTGCCTGCGCCTTCTTCTACTGTTACATCATAAACATTTCCATTCACGGTAATCGTATAATTTTTCATTTCAAATATCCTCCTAAAAATATTATTCTATTATCTTCTACGGATAGAACGTACTACAAATCCGTCTGCAGAAGTTCCTTCTGCCGCTGCAATTGCTGCTGCGATTACTGCAACCAGCTCTCCATCGTCTGTCTCAGGCTCTTCCTGAATCACAACCGGTGCAGGAGCTTCTTTCTGTGGTTCTGCCACAACTGTTCCCGCTGCTTTCTTCTTCTCCAGATACGGGAAAATATTAAAGCAGAAAATCAGTAAGCAAATAATAATCAATACGCCAAATACAACCAGAATACCCATTACCGTATTCATCAACGCTTTTGACATCTTCTCGCCTACAGAGAAAACACCGTCAATCGTAATATCTTCTACTTCCATGGAATAGTATGTATACACATACGTAAGAACCATATCACGATTTTCCATCTGAAGAGTCTGTGCCGCAGTCAGTGTCTTACCGGATTTTGTAATAACAAAATCGCCAAAATCAACGAAAGAACCATACTCTGCAACCGCTTCATCCCATTTGTTAATCAGATTAACAACAGTTTCCGCGCCATTCTCAGCATAATATGCTTTATCTTCATCCGTCAGAGAAGTCAGCGTCTGAACCGTTCCCTGACAATTCGATTTCAGATCATCATAAGAATATCCGTTATAATCAACTGTTGTAGGATCCGTTTTTGAACATGCTGCCAGGCTGATCATCAGTAAGCACATGGCAACAATCAGAAATATTTTTTTCTTCATGAAACTTCACCTTTCTATTATTTTGTACCATGTTTTTTATAAGAATCCGTATTCTTGGTATAGAGCATTTCAAATGCTGCAACCAGATATTTTCTGGTATCGTCCGGTTCGATCACTAAATCTACATAACCTCTTCTTTCAGCTGTAAGTACGGAAGACTGCAGGCTGTCATATTCTTTTGTCTTTGCATCAAGAACATCTGCGCTGGCGTCCGCGTACATAATCTTTGCCGCAAGCTTTGCCTCCATCATGCCGACCTTGGCATCCGGCCATGCATAAACCAGATCAGCGCCAACGGATTTGGAATTCATGGAAACATACGCGCTCCCGTATGCTTCTCCGGTAATGACATTCACCTTCGGTACGGTTGCGGAAGAAAACGCATAGGTCAGGCGTGCCATTGCTTTTGCAAGATTATTCTCGGAACATGCGCTTGCTTTATAGCCTTTGACATTGGTCAAAGATACGACCGGAATCTCAAACGCATCACAGAATGTTATGAACTCTGCGGCTTTGCTGCATCCTCTTGCAGAAAGTACGTTTGCAAATTCTTCTGCTTTCTTGCCTTCGTCGTCGTATACTTCTGTGCAGTTGGCAACAGCTCCAACGGTTGTCCCGTTCAGACGGATAAATCCGGTCACCATATCTTTCGCAAACGCTTCCTTTGTCTCAAAGAAGATATGATCGTCGGCAATTTCGCTCAATACATAACGCGGATCACCCTTCATAGCGCCGACATTCTCACAGGCACGGTTCAGATCATCCGCACAGTCCTCTGTCAGGCCTCCCATACCGCTGTTGCCCGGAAGCATACATACCAGCCCGCGGATGGACTCTATAATCTCGTCCTCTGTCCCAATCCCATCGACACAGCCTGTTTCTTTCGCCTGATATGCAGCTGCGGAAGTATCGCATTTATCAATGCGGTTTCCCGGAATGGCATTCGGTGAATTGACAAATACTTTGCCCTTCTGCGCTTCGATAAAGCTGAAATCGCTCATTGCAGGAACTGCTGCAAGGCCGCCGCCGCATGTGCCGAATACTGCGGAAATCTGCGGAATAATCCCCGATGCTGCAGCTTCTTTTGCATAAATCTGTCCCAGTCCGTCTAACGCATCTACCGATTCCTGAAGACGGATTCCCGCACAGTCCAAAAATCCGATGACCGGCGCCCCCATCTTCATTGCCATGTCATACACAGAAGCGATTTTTTTAGCGTGCATCTCGCCAATGGTTCCGTTCAATACGGCTGCATCCTGGCTGTACACAAATACCAGATTGCCCTCAATCAGACCATGTCCGGTGATGACACCATCGGAAGGTGTGTCCGTATTTGACAAGTTAAAATCTGTGCTTCTTGCTGTGACGTGAGAACCAATCTCCATGAAACTGTTCTCATCGAGTAACTTAACAATGCGCTGCATTGCCAAGCTGTTGTTACTACTGCTCATGTTTTGCCCTCCATCTATTTTTGTAAATTTTAAAAAATTTCACTAGCGTATATTCTATCTTGTTTTGGTTAAATTTTCAATAGTTTTTGTCAGATTTTCACAAAAATAAAGCGCTTCTTGCATCATGTTCTTACGGAACGCGCAGTAAATGCACGTTCCTGACCCCTAAAAAGTAACCGCATCTCCTATCAATCACATCCATATACGCCATTACCAGACGTATCCTGGCGCAGACAACAGCAGATAATTGTTCGTGATTATTTGGAAAAACCAGGCAAAATCCACTTTTTCCAACGCCTCTTTTGTGCATAGTTTCCGTTCCCATACAAGACTGCCGTCTACATGATATTGTATTGTCCCGACTTCCTGGTCTTTTGCCACCGGCGCGTTCAGATGCTGCTGCACACTGCAGGTTACTTCTGCCGATTCTCCCTGCTTCATAAGCATTACCGGAGCCTCTTTTTCCTCTTTCATATAGACGCCCACCTGCGCTTCTCCGTAAAGAGTATCCGTTTTGGCATCTGATACAGAGATATCCGAAAGCCATTTCTCATCGACTGCTTCCTCAGACAAATCCTTTAACTGGTAATTGGCAATCCCGTACTTCATCAGTTTTTTGGTATCGGACCATTTATAGGTTTTATTATTGGGCCAGCCGCAGGCAAGAAGCGCAACAACAAAGGTTCTGCCATCGCGTTCTAAAGCTCCTACATAGCAATAGCCTGCTTTTCCGGTGAAACCAGTTTTACCGGAAAGCGCACCATCCATCATATTCAAAAACGCATTATGATTCGTACAGGAAAAACTGCGGTTCCCTTTTATATTTGTAAAACTGTGGGACGCGGTTCTCGTAATTTCAAGAAACTCCTCTTTTTGGGGAGATTTTTTAATACAATAACTCATAATCAGCGCAAGATCCCTCGCCGTTGTCGAATGCATCACTGTCGTTGTGCTGCCATCTTCCAGCTTCAGTTCCTTCTGGGCGTCTAAGCCGTTTGGCGTAATAAAGCAGGTATGTTCACAGCCGATCTCTTCCGCCTTCTGATTCATCCGTTCCGCAAACCCCTCTACACTTCCGCCGATATGCTCGGCAATCGCAACAGCAGAATCATTGTGGGATTCTAACATCAGGGAGTAGAGCAGATCTTTCAGACGGTACGTTTCTCCTGCGCTTATGCCCAGCTTCACTTTTGGCATGGAAGCCGCATAGCTTGATACTTCTACCGCATCTTCTGTATTCCCGTATTCCAGAGTCAGAATACAGGTCATAATCTTCGTAGTACTTGCCATAGGCAGTATGGTTTCTCCTGATTTTTCATATAAAACACGCCCGGAATCGGCATCCATCAGGACTGCCGACTGGGCGTATAACTGGTTTTTGTCTAAGGTTGTCTCTGCCTCTTCTGCCAGACACAGAATAGGATTCCCTAAAAATAAAATTACATTCATTGTGATCAGCAAAAAATACAATAAAATACGTTTCATGGCTTCAGTCCATACCTGTAAGATTAGTTGATCTTATGCTTTATCCTAAAAATTTATGTTAATCCGGAATTTTCAAAATATCTGTAGCCTTAACACGCCTCCTCAAACTGTGAATTATATAATTCTGCATAAAAGCCCTGCTTTTGCATCAGCTCTTCATGATTCCCCTGCTCAATAATATCGCCGTCTTTCATCACAAGAATCAAATCTGCATCCCGGATTGTAGAAAGCCTGTGCGCAATCACAAAACTGGTCCGTCCCTGCATCAGATGATCCATCGCTTTTTGGATACGGATTTCTGTCCTGGTATCGACAGAAGAAGTCGCTTCATCCAGGATCAGTATCCGGTTATCCGCCAGAATCGCCCTGGCAATTGTCAGAAGCTGCTTCTGCCCCTGGGATACATTGCTGGCGTCTTCATTCAATTCCATATCGTAGCCGCCCGGAAGCGTCTGGATAAAATGATGGGCATGCGCTGCCTTTGCCGCGGCAATTACTTCCTCATCTGAAGCGTCTAACCTTCCATAACGGATATTTTCCATAATACTCCCCTGAAACAGCCAGGTATCCTGCAGCACCATTCCAAACGCATCCCGCAGTTTTCTTCGGTCAAAATTCCGGATATCCTGCCCGTCAACGCGAATACACCCCTGATCTACATCATAAAAACGCATCAAAAGTTTTACCATTGTTGTTTTTCCTGCTCCGGTTGGCCCTACAATAGCAATTTTCTGCCCGGCGGAAACTTCTGCGGAAAAATCATGGATAATCGTCTGATCTTTCTGATAGCCAAAACTTACATGCTCAAAGCTTACCTCTCCTTCAAATGCATCCAGAACCGCCGGATGTTCCGCCGTCTGGCTCTCTTCCTCTTCCTCTATAAATTCAAACACCCGCTCTGACGCCGCCGTCATAGACTGCACCAGATTAATCACCTGTGCAATCTGCTGGATCGGCTGGGTAAAGCTTTTCACATACTGAATAAACGCCTGAATATCCCCAATTCCGATTCTGCCCCGTATCGCCAAAACACCTCCGGAAATTGCAACGCCAGCATATCCTAAATTTCCCACAAACACCATAACCGGCTGCATCATGCCCGATAAAAACTGAGACTTCCATGCAGATTCATACAGCACCTTGTTTGTATCCTGGAATGTGCGGATCGCCTCTTCTTCTCTGTTAAATGCTTTCACCACCAAATGCCCGCCATACGTTTCTTCTACCTGCCCATTGATATGCCCCAGATATTCCTGCTGGGTCTTAAAATGCTTCTGGGAAAATTTGACCACAAAAGATACCAGAACCGCGGAAATCGGCAGAATCACCAGTGCAATCAACGTCATTAACGGCGAAATCGAAAGCATCATCACAAGTACGCCAATCAACGTCGCCAGAGAAGTAATAATCATGGTAACGCTCTGATTCAGCCCTGTTCCAAGCGTATCCACATCATTTGTAATGCGCGAAAGCACCTCGCCATACGTCCTGCTTTCAAAATATTTCATAGGCATCCGGTTAATTTTCTCTGAGATTTCTTTTCGCAGCCGGTAGCATACCTTCTGGGTAATCCCTGTCATAATAAATCCCTGGAAAAAAGAAAGCAGTGAACTGGTCAGATAAAGCCCCAGCGTAAACAGCAAAATCCGTGCGATTTCAGTAAAATCAATTCCCCCGGTCCCTGCAATTTTGCGCATCAGCCCCTCCGACAATGCCGTAGTCGCTTTTCCCATAATTTTAGGACCCAGCACGGAAAATACCGTAGAACATGCTGCCAATATCATTACTATCAAAATAGCAATTTTATATCTTCCAATATACTGAAATAACTTACGAAATGAACCCTTAAAATCCCTGGCCTTTTCCACTGGCACAGGCCCTCCGTGTCCCCTTCTTCCATTGGGAGCCCTGTATTTTGCTTTCGTTTTGTCATCCATTCTGCTCTTCGCCTCCCTTCTCCTGTATTCCCAGTTCTTTTTCAGAGAGCTGGGATTTGGCAATCTGCTGATAAATACTGCATTCTTTCAGCAAAGCCGTATGGGTTCCTTTTCCCACAATCCGTCCTTCATCCAGTACCAGGATCTCATCGGCCTTAAGAATCGTACTGATCCGCTGCGCCACAATAATCACTGTTTTATCTTTTACATGTTTTTCTAAAGCTTTGCGGAGCTTTCTGTCCGTCTTCATATCCAGTGCGGAAAAACTGTCGTCAAACACAAAAATCTTTGGCTTCTTCACAATGGCTCTTGCAATAGCAAGACGTTGTTTCTGCCCGCCGGACACATTACTGCCGCCCTGGGCAATCGGACTTTCATAGCCCTGTTCTTTTTCCGCAATAAAATCGGCTGCCTGCGCAAGTTCCGCCGCTTCCTGAATCATCTCGTCACTGGCGTTCTGATTGCCAAACCGCAAATTCGATGCAATTGTTCCCGAAAACAGAACTCCCTTCTGCGGCACATATCCAATTATATCCCGCAGTTCCTTTACAGAAAGATTCCGAATATCCTTTCCATCTATGGTAATACTGCCTGCCGTAACATCATAAAACCGGGGAATCAGATTAACCAATGTCGACTTGCCGCATCCGGTACTTCCAATAATCGCCGTTGTTTTTCCCGGCTCTGCTGTAAAATCAATCTCTTCTAACACATCTTCATTCGCTCCCGGATAGCGGAAGTGTACCCCGGAAAACCGGACAATCCCCTGCGGCTCCCGTAAGTTCTCCGGCGAATCCGGTTCTTTCATTGACAGTTCTGTACGAAGCACTTCATCAATCCGCTCCGCCGCAACACCCGCTCTTGGCAGCATAATCGACATCATCGTAAGCATCAGAAACGACATTACAATCTGCATCGCATATGTGATAAACGCTGTCATAACCCCCACCTGCAAAGTCCCGGCGTCAATCTTTCTGGCGGATACCCATACAATCAGCAATGTAATGCCATACATCACAAACATCATGCCCGGCATCATAAAATTCATTACACGATTTGTAAATAACTGTGTTTTCATCAGATTTCGGTTCGCTTCATCAAACCGTTCTTCCTCTTTTTTCTCCCTGCCAAATGCACGGATAACAGAAAGACCCGTCAGGATTTCCCTTGATACCAGATTTACTCTGTCCAGAAGTTTTTGCATCATTTTAAACCTGGGCATAGCGATTGAGACTAACAGCAAAACAAAGCCCAGAATCAGCACAACCGCCAGAACAATAATCCATCCCATGCCTGCGCCGGTCTGCGCCACCTTACAGATTCCGCCGATTCCAATAATCGGCGCATATAAAATCATCCGCAGCATAATAACAGAAACCATCTGTATCTGCTGAATATCGTTGGTACTCCTTGTAATTAACGAAGCTGTGGAGAATTGATCCAGTTCCGAACCCGAAAACCCAACAACTTTCTGAAACATGGAATTTCTCAAATCCTGTCCGACGCCCGCGCCGATTTTTGCTGACAGATATCCGATTCCGACTGACGCGGCCAGCATAAGAAACGCCATCCAGAGCATGTTCCCGCCCGCTCTCCAGAGATAGCGAATCTGCTGTTTGTCCATATCTGCGCCAGCCTCTTCGCTATAGATTCTGGCATACGCTATGCCCATGGATTTTAATGTACTGCTCCCTGTAGAGTCAGCCATATCAGCAATGCCATCACGCAGCGCGGCAATTTCTTTTGCTCCCATCTCTTTGATCAGCGGACGCACATCGACATACACTGTACTGCTCCCGTCTTCCTCCGCCGTTTCAAATACATGTACATCCATCTGCAAAAAATCGGCGATTTCCGCTGCTGACATCTGCGCAAGCGTTTCTGCAGAAACAACTGCCTGCGGATGTTCCGCCAGTATATTGCTGACCATGGATCTAAATTCTTCTTCGCCCATATTTGCCATCCGGTAGTTTAAAACAAGCGGAATCAGAAATTCTTCACCAAACGCTTCCTTTGCTTCCCGGCTCTGCGCTTTTGTACAGCTATAATTGCCGCCTTCCCGTTCATATATCTGTTCCCAGTCCTGCCGCTCTTCCTCTGTCATAAAAAGCTCTGTGTATTCATATTCTTCCGCCGTAATCTGATCGGGAAGTACATAAGAAACGCCGCCATTTATAATTCCGGTATCTATAATATCTGAGGTATACTGCGGCAAAGACAGATCGCAATATGCCTGAATCATCAAAAGCGCCAGTATCATCAGTATCATACGCCAGTATGGAATCAGATTTTTAAAAATTTTACTCATATGTCGGTTATCCTTTCCTGAAACAAAAAATATGCCACAAACCTGACAAACCAAGGCTTCCAGCGTTCTTTGGGTTGGGCTGTTTATAAAAAACAGAGCAGTTCGCAGGGGAATCAAGCCCCGTCTATCACCCTTGAAATCCAGTATTTTCAAGGCTTTCAGAACTTGTTTTTTGTTCCCTTTGTTCCCTCGAATTATAATGCATTTGCTTGATTTAATATATCACGTTTTTCTTTGTTACTCATGCGGTTGTAATAATAATGCTTCTTTAAACATGAAATGTCGGTATGTCCCATTTGTTCTATCATGAAAGATTCTGGGATAGTTCCTGCGTCATACAGTTTAGATCCATATGTTTTTCTTACCTTATGCGGTGATTTCAGAACAATATCAAGTTTTTTGCAGTTAGAATAGAGCCTTGTTCTAAATATATAGCTTCTGATTCGTTCATTATTTTGCATGAATATGTATTCCCCAAATGGGCATAGTCTGTTAATTCTTTTAAGAATCCATTTACAGTTATCTGGTACTATAACATCCCTGACCCCTGCTTCTGTCTTTGGGAAATAAAATCACGTTCATATCTGCTATATGTAGACTTTTCAATTTCGCCACGTTCCAGTCTTACATTCATCCATTCATAAAAGATTTTTTCTATTGTTGGACAATCTTCTATTTTACGGATATGCTCAATTATAACATCTTCTAACGCTTTTAATGTCTTTCGGTGTCGTAACTTTTTTGTACCATCTCCTTCTATCAGTTTTGTATACCATTCACCATCCTTACCCTGCCAGATTTTATATGGGTGTTTTTGCAATAATTCTTTTCGCTTCATATCTTCCATGCAATTCTGTACATCGTTGATGTTAATCATATCATTGTTTATAATGAATCGCAATATATCATCCTTTTGAAAATTTTGAAAATATTGCAAATTGTTTAAATTTATATTACCGCTTATAATAAATTCATCCTCCAATATTACTAATTTTAATATAATAAAGGCACTGCATAAACTACACAGTGCCGCAATAAATAATTATCTGTATTCAGTTTTATTGTATTGCAAGAATTATATCTTAGGGCACAGAATTTTTATCGCGTCCCAGATATAATTATTTTTTATGTGCAGCAGGGATACTATTTCTTATCCTTCTTTTTCTTCTCCCCTGCTATCCTGTCCAGCTCTTTCCGGTACTCTTTTTCTATTTTATCAAACGTTTTTAATTTATCTGCATACATGCCCTTTGCCTGCTTCAATTCTTCAATCAGGCTTCTGTATTCGTCCTTATACTGCTGCAATTCGTCAAGTGATGGCCTTGCCGCATGGTACGCATCATAGCAGGCAGCCTTCAAAGCCCCGTGTACCTGCGTCTCCGCTTTCGACTCCTTCTCATGCCAGCCCACGCCCGCGGTATACGTCAGGCTGTGGTTCGTATCTAATTTTTTCAGATAACGCCACCGTTCTTTATCCCGATAGAAATTTGTATACTGTTCCCGCATAACCTCAAGCAGACAGCCCTGCACGGGGATAAACAGCTTGTCCATGTAACGCTGGACGGCTTGCCTGCGGCGGCAAAAGTCTTTATATGATAGTTCCACATAGACGTTGTTTTCTTTGATATATACCTTTCTTGGTGCATACTTCACCGTATTTTCCTCCCATCTGAATTTTTGAAATGCTAAAATCCAGATGGAGAGGGCAGAGAGCGGCAATGGACACCAGAAACAGCCCTGCGGCACAATCTGATAAAAAAAGACAAAAGAAAAACCGCAAAGGCTGTCGCCACATAAGGAGATAATTTGAAAACATTATTGGAATACAACTTATGGGCGATAGCAAAGGCAAAAGCCAGCGTAAAAAGTAGGAATGCTTTTCTCGCTGGCTTACTCTATACGAAAATATAATCACATATTTGTAAAATGTAATTTTTTTGACACAATGGGGAAAGGTAATGCAAAATTCAAAGCAGCACTTAGCGGTTGGTAATGTGCATATCAAAGCAGTCAACAACTAACCCAAAAATAAAATTATGGAGGAT
>CAJUPF010000065.1 GCA_910588565.1 uncultured Lachnospiraceae bacterium | reverse complement strand
ACTACAATAAAAAAGCAATATTTATTCATTGTTATTTCAGCAATGCTGTACTAGACCAGTTTTCCAAAGCCGCATTGCCATTTTCCCCATATGTAAATGTATCAGAACCTCCGTCTTTTTTATTGGCTTTCATGACAAGCCCTTCCAGATTCAGCGTCTTATTATAATAACCGCTGGTATAGGTTATTTTGGCCGGCTGTTGTATCAATTCAATGCTTTCATAAGGGTTTTCCCTGATTTCAACAGGATAAACTGCCTCATAATCCAGATAAGAAACAGTTACATTCACTTCTCCATAAGAACCCCCCACAGCGATATAAGCGTCGATATCCTTATAATATTTACCGCCATAGTTGATTCCATAGTTTCCATGGAGATAATATTCATTGCCAGGGATTGCAGTCAGCGACCGATAGGTATCATCGGCTGTTCCGTCTTTACGGGAAAGTACAATGCTGCCCACATCGGACAACGATATGCTCTCGCCTTTAAAATTTTGCCCATGCTCCGTATAACCGCTGTTCGCGTAATAAATCTTTTTACCGGCGCTTACAGATATCCCATTGTAAGGATTTTCCCTTATGGTAATCGGATAAGAGGTGGTTACTCCCTGATATTTCACTGTAACTTCCGCTTCTCCCGGAGTTTTCCCATTACTCAGGTAGTCGTCGATAGAAGGCGTCACATGCGGCCAGGTTGCGCCGTCGGATCCTTCATATTCTCCAATGTATAGATATTGTTCTACATATTCACCGCTGTCAGAACTGTCAATTGTCTTTACCGGTGTTCCGTCATTATATGTGATTTTCAGTTTTATCGGCTTTAACATTTCACCAAAATACTGCGTATAGGTATCTGTTTTTTCAATAACTTCTATGGATTCAATCGTATCCGCCACTACAGAAAAAGCCGTATAAAATTCGTAATAATCCGTAGTCTGATCTGCAAAATATGGCAGGCCAAGCGTTACCGTATGTTCTCCGGGTGAAAGCGCGGAAACGTCTGTCTGATCCGAATTACCATCTAAGGCGCGTACTTCCAGATAATCAGACAGATACTGACCATTGGTACGATAAGCAATCCCATTCCAGCGCAGCGCATCCAGCCTGTTCGTAGAAAAGCCGCTTCCATCCATATTCACAGAAGAACTGCAGGTCACACTGCTTATAGTAAAATCGGAACTATCCTTATAGTTGATCTTTACCTGCATACCAGTTCCGATAAACGCCTTAAAAGAAGGTTCCGCAGGCGCAGAAACAGCCTCTAATCCTGAGATATCCGCCTGCTTCATTGTCAATGCGGCATCCACAAGCTCCGGATCTTCATATGTAGTCACGATACAGAAAAAATCATAAAGCTCCTCACTGTTCAGCCACATAATGTGATCTGATTTGGTAACATTGATATCTTTATAATTGATATCCTGATAAAAATTCTGAGAAGTCTCTACAGAGTTATTGTAGTGTATTCTCTGGTAAACTCCCGCCGTAAAGGCACATTCCTGGCTTTCGATAACCAGATGATACCATCCGCTTTCTTCTGGCTTAAACCTGTAAATTTCCTGCGCCGGATTCGTATGATGCAGTGTCTGTCCTACTGTTAAAACGGAAAAAGACGACTCTGCATACGCCACAGGAACTCCAGCCTCCTGCCCAGATTCGGCTGCTTCCGGTTCCTCGGATTTTTCCGGAACTGCCGCAGTTGTATCTTCTTCAGACGTTTTAGGCTCTTCCATTTCTTCCGGATCTGGTTCCTCCGTGGAGCCTTCCAAATCCTCTGCTCCACTCTCTGTAGTTTCCTCCAAACCGCCTGTTTCACCCGTCTCCTCTGCCTCCATCCGTTCTGGCTCCCGTCCTGCGCCTGCGGCAAAAATACGCTCCGGCACACAGGTCACAAGCAAAGTCAATGCCAGTAAAAATGCCATTCCTCTCCGTAATCTTTCCATAATAACGCTCTCCTTTCCGGTTATTTCTGTCCAGTCATACATCGACTAACCATACACTTATTCTAATACCTACAAAATCATATGTTTGGCCAAATTCTTCTCCACCATCCGCTTCAGCTTCTGGTTCTCTTCTTTCTCCAGTTCCGGATCTTCCGCCAGCAGTTCTTTTACCGCCTCCGCCGCCTGCTGCAGCGCCTTCGCGTCCTGGTAAATATCCGCAATCGAAAACGCAAGCTCCCCACTCTGGCGTATACCGAAAAAGTCCCCCGGCCCCCGCAGTTTTAAATCTTCCCCGGCAATAAAAAATCCATCATTGGAATGGTTCAGAATATCCAGCCGGCGCTTAGATTCTTTACTCTGCAGGTTATCCACCATAATACAATAGGACTGCGCGTCTCCGCGCCCCACACGCCCCCGCAGCTGATGCAGCTGTGCCAGCCCAAACCGTTCCGCGTTTTCAATCATCATCACCGTGGCATTGGGCACATCGACTCCTACCTCCACCACCGTTGTAGAAACCAGAAGTTCAATTTCATTCTTCGTAAAGGCCTCCATTACCCGGTTCTTTTCCGCAGGCTTCATTTTCCCGTTCAGACAGCCAATCCGGATCTCTCCGTGATAATATTCCTCTAACTTTTTCTCGTAATCCGTAACATTTTCCCCTTCCAGCTCTTCGCTTTCTTCCACGAACGGGCAAATAACATATGCCTGATGTCCCTTTTTGATCTCCTTACGGATAAACTCATAGGCCGTATTCCGATAAGAAGTCCCCACCACACAATTTTTATTGGGCAGACGCTTCGCAGGCACTTCATCAATCACGGAAATATCCATATCGCCATAGAGTATGATCGCCAGAGTCCTTGGAATCGGCGTTGCGCTCATAACAAGAATATGCGGATGCATCCCTTTTTCCGCCAGTATTTCCCTCTGGCGGACGCCAAACCTGTGCTGCTCATCCGTAATCACCAGCCCAAGATTGTAAAATGCCGTCTTCTCCTGAATCAGCGCCTGGGTTCCAATCACCATAGCATCCGGATACATCTGCATATTTTCATACGCTCTCCGCTTCTCTCTGGCAGTCAGGGAGCCTGTCAGAAGAATTACCTTCCGTTCCAAAGAAAACTCCTCGCACATTCTGGTAAAATTCTCATAATGCTGCCTTGCCAGAACCTCTGTAGGCGCCATCAGCGCAGACTGATAGCCATTTTCCCCCATCAATGCCATACTAAGGAACGCAACAATCGTCTTTCCGGAGCCCACATCTCCCTGCACCAGACGCTGCATGGCGGTTCCTTTTTTCAGATCCGCAATAATCTCATCCAGGCAGTTCTTCTGCGCCTTTGTCAGACGATAGGGAAGGTGCGATATTATATAGGGAATCACTGTCTCGGTTTCAATCGGAAAATCATTCTCAATCCATGATTTTTTTCCCTTTTGAAGCTGAATCTGCAGTACAAAGAGAAAAAATTCATCAAACACAAGACGTTTCCTTGCCTCAATCAGCTGTTCTGCCGTTTCCGGAAAATGCACCTGATGAATCGCAAAATTATATTCACAAAGCCCTGCGTTCCTACGGATTTGATCCGGCAAATAATCATACGACAACGGCAGTTCCTTCAATGCCTGCCGTATGGTTTTCGCAATTATCTGATTGCTCAGCCCTTCTGTTTTTCCATAGACAGGCTGCAGGGTCTTCTGTTTCTCCTGGTATTGCTCCGGAGTAAAAATTTCAGGCTGTTCCATGCCAAACTGCCTGCCCTTTTGCTTTACCCTGCCATAAAATATGTAGGTTTCTCCGGGTTTGATACGGCTTCTGATGTAAGGTGCCCGAAACCATACAAGCTCCACCGTTTTTAACGTATTCCCTATTTTTGCCTGAACAAGTTCCATCCGGCTGGCACGCCGCAGTATCGGCGGGGATGTGACTTTTCCCAAAACAGCGTAAATTCCCTCTGTCTGAATCTCCTCCGGCCTCACTGGTTCCCGAAAGGTAATATAATCCCTGGGATAATGAAGGAGTATATCCCCTACGGTATATACTCCTATTCGATTCATGCGCTGTTCAGTTTTGCTTCCAATTCCTTTTATCTCTGTAATTGGCGACTCAAATTCCATACAGTTCTTCCTTTACTCTACCGATACCACATAGTAATAAATCGGCTGTCCGCCATTGTTGACCTCTACTTCAAGCTCCGGATGTTGTTTCAGAATCAGCTCAGAAAACTCCTCTGCCTCTTCTTCTGTGCCTTCTTCGCCAAAGTAGATGCTGACAAGCGCGGATTCCTCATCAATCATCTGCTCAATCATCTCCATTGTTACAGACTTCCTGTCTGTTCCCACAGATAGTATTGTGTCGTCACCGATTCCCATATAATCGCCCTGATGAATCTCTTTATCGTCAATTTCCGTATCCCGTACGGCATATGTCACCTGTCCGGTCTTAATATTGGAAATTTCTTCACTCATATGGGCTGCGTTCTCCTCCGGCGGCTGTTCCGGAATATAATTGACCAGAGCGGTAATCCCCTGCGGAATCGTCTTTGTCGGAATAACAATTACATTCTTCTCTTCACAAAGAGATGCCGCCTGATTTGCTGCAAGCACAATATTCTTATTATTGGGAAGAATATATACATTCCGCGCATTTACCCTGGAAATTGCCTGTAATACATCCTCTGTGCTGGGATTCATTGTCTGGCCGCCTTCGATAATATAATCAGCGCCCAGTCCCCGGAAAATCTCATTTAAGCCTTCTCCAATGGATACTGCCACAAATCCCATTTCCTTCGGCGGTTCTGTGGGAGTCTCCTCCGCTGCCGCGGCGGGTGCGCCGCCCTGCATCTCTTTTTCCTTTAAAGCGGAAATCTTTTCATCCCGCTCCAGTTTCATATTTTCAATGATAATCGTTGTTAAACTGCCATAGGATAACCCTTTTTGCATTGCAAGCCCCGGATCGTTGGTATGTACATGTACCTTTACGATCTCATCGTCTGCAACTACTACAATCGAATCTCCTATCTCCTCCAGATATGACTTAAATTCTGCTTCCCGTTTTGTATGAAACGGTTTCTCCAGCAGAATCAGAAACTGCGTACAATAGGTAAATGTAATCTCCTGATTGGCCTGGGCGTCAATATAAGAACCTGCCTGCGCAGCTGCAAAAGAGCGCCCGGTATCTGCCGGAGCCTGATAATCAATCTCCTTGCCCTGCAGTGCAAAAAGACAGCCGCGCAGCACTTCTACAAGCCCTTGTCCGCCGGAATCCACCACGCCCGCCTGTTTCAATACCGGAAGCATATCCGGCGTCTTGGCAAGCACACGGTCCGCTTCTTTGATTACGGCTTCTGCAAATACCAGCAAATCGTCTGTTTTCTCCGCCAGTTCCGCCGCCTTTTTCGCAGCGCCTTTTGCCACTGTCAGGATCGTACCTTCCTTGGGCTTCATAACAGCTTTATAGGCGGTTTCCACTGCCTTTTCCATAGCCTGCGCCATAACCTCTGTGGTTATTACGTCATATTCTGCAATCACTTTCGTAAATCCCCGGAATAACTGGGATAAAATAACGCCGGAATTTCCTCTTGCCCCGCGCAGGGAACCGGAAGAAATCGCCTTTGCTAAAGACTTCATATCGGGACCTGCCAATGCATCCACTTCTTTTGCCGCTGACATAATCGTCATAGACATATTTGTGCCGGTATCGCCGTCCGGCACCGGAAAAACATTCAGTTCATTGATCCATTCTTTTTTTGCTTCTAAATTAGCTGCCCCCGCTAAAAATATCCTGGCGAATTCGGCAGCATTGATCGAATTGATTTCCACTTGCGAATCCTCCTTAATCAATCACTCTTACGCCTTCAACGTAGATGTTTAGTTTCTCAATTTCCATTCCGGTAAATTCTTCTACCTTGTACTTCACTGTATCAATCAGATTATCCGAAACCGTACGGATGCTGACTCCATAAGAAACAATGACATGAAAATCAATAATAATCTTATTCTCGTCATTTACGGTTACATTTATACCATGGGTAAGGTAGTCACGTTTCAGCAGTTTCACCAGGCCGTCCTTCATATTCACCGCAGCCATCCCGACAATGCCAAAGCACTCCACTGCGACAGAACCCGCATATGTGGCAATGACTTCATTGTCAATCATAATTGTACCCAAACTGGTCTCTATTCGTCCTTTCATTCTTTGACCTCCATAGCCTTTATCAGCATACTATTATTAACATTATACCCATTTTTCGTAAAAAATCAATTTTTTATTGGAATATTTTATCCAACGCCTTTATTGGTAATATTTAATTCCATAAACATCAGATTCATTTCCGCGCAGAGCATCATAATATAAACCCCAAAATAAATCCAGAGCATTACCAGTGCAATCGTCGTAAGGCTCCCATACATGGAAAACCCGTTAAAATAGCCTACATAAATGGAAATCCCCACTGAAAACAGATACCAGAACGCCGTACCAAGGACGGCTCCCGGAAGCTGGTTGCGCAGGGTCAGCCTATGTGTCTTGATCTCTTTATTATTGGGCAGCGTTTTAAAAATAATGGTAAAAAGGCAGCTTATAATTCCAAACATAATCAGCTCCCTGAGATTAAAAAACCATTCGATTGCCGCTACCACAAACGGCACATATTCCGCCAGGATATCCTGTATCGCATTTCCAAACACCCAAAGCGCCAGCGCTGCCACAACAGCAACCAGAAATACCGCCGTATATACGACTGCCCAGAACCTCCGCACCAGCCAGTTTCTGGTTTCTTCCACTCCGTTGATTTCATTTAATCCTGCAGCCATATGCTGTACTCCCTGCGCCGCCGACCAGATGGCCACTACTGCCGATACTGAGACAATTCCCACAGATTTATGGTATACTTCATTGATAATCGAAATAACAAACGGCGCAATATAACTTGGCATAAATTCATTGACCAAAGACAAGAGCGTTGCTTCGGATACCACGGTGTATTTCAGCAAAGAGCTGAACAGCATCAGAAACGGGATCAGGGACAGCAGCAGAAAAAATGCCGTCTGCGCCGCAAATGCGCTGATATGATCCCTTCTGCATTTTTCAATAAACCGTTTCCCATGTTTTATCCATTTCCAAATCATACAAAATCTACCTCTCCTGTAATCATATACATGATCGAACGTCCCCCTGCGGCTCTATACCTGGCTGTCAGTCCCCAACTGTTTCACTTCATCACTGCGACCTCAATATCCTGATAAAAGAATTTCAGAATTTCTTCATAGCTTTTCCCTTGATCCGCCATTGCCTTTGCACCGTTCTGGCTCATGCCAATCCCATGTCCATAACCTCCGCCCGTCATACTGTAGGTACCGTCTTCCAAAGGCGTCAGCGTGGTATAGGCGCTTGGCAGCAGGGCAGCTTCACGCTTTGACCCATCGGACAGCGTCAGCTCCGTAACACCGGCTCCAAGCACCGCACGTACATTATACTCCGTACCGGCCCGGACACTGCCGCTTTCATACTCCAGCAAAATTTCCAGAATCGTACCGCTCTTGGCTCGTTTTGCAATGCTGATTTTCTGCAGGTTTCCAAATGTCTTAACCGAATCCGCCTCCTGCCCGTCCGTATCGAAAAACATGATATCCTGCGGCGTCCGTGCTTTCCGGGCAGTCAGGATTTCCCGTACTTTTTCCTGTACTTCCTCAGAAGAATAAGATGCAGCCGCCTTCCATCTGAAATAAGGCATTGCACTTTCATATGCAGCCGGGTCCGGATTGGCGATAAATTCTGCAAACGCCTCTTCTGAAGACAGATCCGCTTCCCCGCCGCCGTCTTTGATCAGGCTTCCATGCAGATAGTCATAATTCGGATCATCGGTCAGATTCCATGCATCCCCATTTCCGGTAATTCCCGCTGAAGTAGAAAAGTAGTATGCGTTCGCAATCTCATCATGATACTGAATAACCATGCCTGCCGTATCGAGCACTGCCGCTGTTGTCTTTTCATCTCTGTCCTGCTTGTTATAAACCTGATAATTGGTAGAATCATCCACATGGGCGCCAAAAGCCGCAAAATCTCCATGCCCCATCTGGATATAAGCATAGCTGCGGGCGCAGACCGCCTGTGCCTTCAATGCCTCCATCCCATAGCTGGCCGGCATCTCACTTGGAACTACCGCGCAAAGATAGTCTTCAAGTAAAACCTCATTAATCAAAACAAATCCTTCCTGATACCTCCGCAAATCCATCGTTCCCGAATAGCCTTTGGAAATCCGCTTGCCGGAAGCATCGCACAGATAGATCTTTCCCTTTTTTTTGGAAGGCACAATCTGGATACTGTTTGCTTCTTCTTCCACAAACAGCTCACTGGCTTTTACAACCTTCTTTTTCTTTAATTTGCTCTCACCGTCTTTTTTTACAATCTTACAGGTAACGCTGGCATTCAGACAGATATCATCCCGGTAATATCCGCCGTCTTCCGTCAGGATCAGTACCCGAATCCTGCTGATTTGCGCAGGCTCCGTTAAAAGCACTGCTTCTACTTTGTTTCCGGCAGTCACATATTCTACCTTCATATTTGCAATGACAACGTCAGACAGCTGCTTTTCCTCTATCGTCCCATATGTTTTATAAACCGGAAGCTCAGCGGAACGGGCGATTTCACCATAGCCTTCGATTTCTATGGTATCCTCTCTGACTGCAATTAAATTTCCCTGAATCGTATCTTCTTTTCTCTGAACCTTTGCAACCCTGCCGTCTTCCCAGAGCAAATCGCAGACATGCCCCTTCACTTTCTCCGGCTCTTCAACTGCAAGCCCGATTTCATATTCGCCGCCCTTTGCCAGAAACTGCAGAGTCGCTGCATCCGCCGTTTTAATGTAAACATTGGAAAGCGCGGCAGACGCACTTTGTAGGCTGCGGATTCCAATTACCCGATCTTCTTTTATATAAAATCCCATGGCGCTCATGGGTTCTAATTCTATACCTTCCAGACTGCACTGATAGTTGCCAAAACCACAAAAAAGCGTATCCGCTTCTTTTTTCAAAATCACTTCTTCGGCAATCCGGATCATTTCTTCCTCATCTAACAAGTCCAGCAACTGCTCGTAGAGTTCATTCCACTGTGCCCGGCTTACTGTTTTCTGCTCTTTAACGTCATATGCTATATATTCCGCCGTGCCTGTCTGTTCCAAAACCCATTCCACCAGTTCCGGTGTAACGATTTGCCCAAATTCTTCTTCCGCCATTTTTTCCTCCCATTCGTCTGCAGAAAAATAGCAGAACTCCAACATACCCGGAAGCTCCTTCGTCTGTACATAGTCCTCCGAGTACTCATATGTATCTGCATCCCGCATCTGTCCCGGCCCGTATAAAATCAGCCAGAGCAGACCCGCTGCGGCAAGAATAATAAATAATAATTTGTATAAATTCTTCACAATATACTCCTTATACACCTGAAAGGCCAAACTGTAACAAAAGAAGCTGCCAAAAAACAGCAGCTTCTCTCATTTGTATGTCATCTCTGGTATATTTATGACTTATCTTCTGTATCTGACATCTTTTGTACCTCAGGTTCTTTTGTACTTCAAAATCTTCTGTACCTTAAAATCTTTTGTACCTTCAGTTCTTCTGTACTCTGCATGAAGTTCTCTTTTGCAGCGCCAGGCACCGCCAAAAGACAGCGCCAGACAATCTTAGTCTCCCTGATCCTGTCAGATGATATACAGGTATTTTAAGGTAATGCCATTCGGCATAGCTAAGGAAATACCCTCCGGGCATCCCTTTTTGCCATTCGGCATAGCTAAGGAAATACCTTCCAGGCATCCCTTTATGCCATTCGGCATAGCTAAGGAAAACCCAAAATGCCGTTTCCTGCAATTTTGAGTCCTAGCCGAAGCCAGGTGGGTAACCGCAGCCGCTCTTCTGCCTTCCGCTGCAATACGGCGGCTTGACATCCGATGGGCAATCATAGGAAACCCTTTCAAGTAATGTAGGTTCAAAATAGCAGGGTATCGAACATCCCAGGCCTTATCCTCAACTGATATCTCACATTATACTCTACTATTTCACATTTTTCAATCTAAAATACATAAAAAATAAGGGAACCTGATACAAGATTCCCTTATTTTGTTAAATTGCAGCTTAAAAGCTCTTGATACCTGGTTCTGTAAGCTTCCGGAACGCTTTAAACCAGGGTAAAAACTCTTACAAAGATGCAGCTTCAGCAACGATTTTCTTTAATGCATCTAAAGCTTCATCCGGTAATTTATCATAACCGTCTTTCTTAGTTGCAAAATCTTCTACTGCTTTCACACGGTTCTCCATAGCGCTCTTTAATGCAGCTACATAATCTTTATCCTCTAAGTTTGGCTTGAAGTCGCCTGTCTTGCCAGACCAGTCATACATGATTTCGATATCCTCGAACGGTCCCCAGCTTTCAAAGTTTGCTTTGCCTTCTACAATAGTCTCAAGGATTCCAAGCGTATCAGCCGGTTTCACCTTAGCGCCCATAAAATCGCCGGTATTTACAATGTAGCAGTCTACGTTCTTCTCTTCTACTAACTTCTTGAACTTCTCGTAGTCATTTACCAATGGATAGGTACGGAACGGGTTAGCATAAGGAACGATACGTAGCGCATTTAAATCTGTTCCTGCAGCCACACGCTCTGCTGTAGAAGTCTTGGTAGCCAGTGTAGCGCCCATAACGGATGCCAGTGCGGAACCTTTTAATTTTACTACCGGCGGGATGCTTGGGTCTTTCATAATCCAGAAAATAGCGTTTACCGGAGCGTCGATCTTATCCACACGGTTTGGCGACCATAATTTGGACTTGATCGCACGGCCGTTGCCGTTTCTGATATCCTCAGTTACTAACTGGAGCTTGCCTTCGGAATCTAAGGTTGCAGAGCAGTTCTGTGCGGATAATAAGTATTTGTTATCTGCGCAGCCTGTCGGATAATCTGCTGTCTTATCAAAATAAGTCGGCTCTAATGCTACGGAAGAGCAGGTATCGGAGTTAATAATAAATGCATCGTCATGTAAAACTGTGATCGGATATTTGCCGCCGTGTTTTGCATGTGTCAAAGTAGATTTACCGGAACCTGATAATCCAAATACAGAAGCAACATACTTAGAACCGTCTGCTAAGGTGTACTCTTTCTGTCCGCCGTGGCAGGAAGCGTATCCGTTTCTGTTGGCAATTGCCCATGCCATCGTCAGGGTGCCTTTTTTATGCTCACCGAAGTATCTCATACCCAAGATACAAGCACAGTTCTGATCAGTATCAAAATAGCACAATGTAAGCGGATCGCTTAAGCAGCTGTAGTCAACGTCCGGTCTCTCTCTTGGAATCCACTGCGGATCGGAGAAAATATAGATATCCGGCTCTTTTCCGTCGCCAACTGGTTTGGACTCTTTGTACATTTTTACATATTCATCAGACATATACTGGAAGTTTAACATCCAGTTGTACATGATGTTCTCTTCACCTTCCGGAATCAGAAGATGTGCTTTTACCATAAATTCCGGATCAAGCCCTACAAATACTTCTGCATGGTATAATTTTTTCCAGCGGGATTCATATATAGCGTCCATAGCCACTTTGTCAAGTTTGGCAGCGTCTACGCCCGGCTCGCCTTTGATACGGCGCGCTGCTGCATAACGTCCTGTTACAGCGCCGTCGTTAAACAGAAGAACCTTTGCGTCTTTATCAAGACCAAACTCCTCACCTCTGTAAACAGGCATATCCGTAACGATTGTGCCCGGTGAATTCTTTGCTAATTCATACGCCTCTCTTAATGTGCTTACCTTTACTACGTTGTTGCCGTAGAAAGCTCCCTCGATGATGGAACGGGTCTTAGAAAAACCAACTTTTCCAGCGCCGATTTCTTCGATTGGATAATACGCTTTTGTTGCCATGAAAATTTCCTCCTTAATATTAATTACGCATTGTGTTTGTTTCAAAAACAAAAAAACACACTACTTAAAACTATACACCAACTTATTTTTTTGTCAATTAATTTTTTGTAAAATTTGCTATATTTGGGTAACAGCTGTTACAGTTCAACCTGCAATTGCGCACTTGCTGCGCAGTCAGCAGCCGATGCAGCAGAATTGCCGGGAAGCAGAACATCTGATGTAGTTACAAAATTGTAAACGAACTCTGAATTTTTTAAAAATTTTTTAAAATACCAGTTATTTTTCTTGTTTCATACCAACCATTTATGGTATGATAGCTAAATAGACAGAAGGGAGGACGTATATTGACAAATTCATACAGTGAAATAACACCTGAAATACTAAAGCTTTCCAAGCTCTGTGAGGAGACCGCAACCATTAACCCTGCGCTGTATACAGAGTATGATGTGAAAAGAGGCCTTCGTGATTTAAACGGAAAAGGTGTCCTCGTTGGTCTGACCCAGATATCCGATGTCTGCGCCACGAAAATAGAAAATGGCAAGTCCGTTCCCACTGACGGCGACCTCTATTACCGTGGATACAACGTCAAAGACATTGTAAAAGGAATTGATGAACAGAATCATTTTGGTTTTGAAGAGAGTACTTACCTGCTTTTATTCGGAAAACTTCCTGCAAAGCAGCAATTAGACGAATTCACATCACTTTTAAGCGATTACCGAACGCTGCCTACCAGTTTTGTACGGGACATTATTATGAAAGCTCCCAGCAAGGATATGATGAACACTTTGGCCAGAAGCGTGCTTACCCTTTACTCCTACGATGAGAAAGCAGAAGACATCTCGCTTCCCAATGTATTACGGCAATGCCTCCAGCTTATCAGCCTTTTCCCACTTTTATCCGTTTACGGATATCAGGCATATAAGCACTATCACGATGGTGCAAGTCTTTTTATTCATCAGCCGAAACCGGAATACTCCACTGCAGAGAATATCCTCCGTATTTTAAGACCTGATTCCAAATTTTCAGCGCTAGAAGCAAAGCTTTTAGATATCGCGCTGATTCTTCATATGGAACATGGCGGAGGTAACAACTCCACGTTTACCACGCATCTTGTATCTTCTTCCGGCACAGATACGTATTCGGTTATCGCAGCATCTTTAGGTTCCTTAAAAGGGCCAAAGCACGGCGGCGCTAATATTAAAGTCGTCCAGATGTTTGAAGACATGAAAGAAAAGCTGAATGACTGGACAGATGAAGAAGAAGTCGGCAATTATCTGCGGAAGCTTCTGAACAAAGAAGCTTTTGATAAGGCAGGCCTTATTTATGGCATGGGACATGCCGTATATTCACTTTCCGATCCCCGTGCCGTAATCTTCCATTCTTTTGTGGAACGGCTTTCAAAAGAAAAGAAGAAAGAAAAAGAGTTTGCGCTCTACACCTTAGTAGAACGGTTAGCGCCAAAGATCATTGCAGAGGAGCGTAAAATTTACAAAGGCGTCAGTCCTAACGTGGATTTCTACAGCGGTTTTGCCTATTCCATGCTAAATCTTCCACTAGAACTCTATACGCCGATTTTTGCCATTGCAAGAATCTCCGGCTGGAGCGCCCACCGGATTGAAGAGCTCTCCTACAGCGGCAAGATTATGCGTCCTGCATACAAATATGTAGATGAACATAAGGAATATATTCCTATATCAGCTCGATAAACAACATAACCATACAACCACAAAAAGCGTGCCAGAATCTTAGATGGAACTAAGATTCTGATACGCTTTTTAGGAACCGTCTAATAGAAAAATTCTGTTCTTCCCTTTCGTATGGTCTTGGTAAACCAGAACCATACAATCAGAAAAACGATTACACTGCCAATATCATACACTCTTCCCAGTGAGAATACCATATCATTGACGCCGCCTAAAATACCAAATGCCAGTGCAACTCCGCCAAAGATCAGTGTCTGCTTATATATCCTGTCAATGAATCCCCGCTTGTCCCGGCAGTTTCCGATTTCCATGCGGTTGATAATCACGGTACTGATCTCTCCTGTCCGCTTCATCTGCAGTGCGGCATATATCAGATATACGCCCAAAATCACAATAATCACATCAAAAATCACTATGTAATCCATCTACGTTCTTCCTTCCTGTACGCTTTTTTGCAGCAGCGCGAAGTAAGTTCTGCTGCTTTTATTTAAGATACTGTCCTTATTATATACGGAATGATCCCTGTATGCAACGAATAAAAACCATTCTTTCCTAAATTTTTTGTAAACTACTCCGATATCCATATTGAAACTTTTGGAAGGATAGTATAAAATACTTACATATGCAACTATCCATATTATCTATCTACAAAAAGGAGCGCTGTTATGAAAATAGGTGATGCAAAAATATTAATCAGTGATCATTCCATCCTGGCCAGAAAGCAATTAAAGGACATGCTCTCTTCTTTTGGTGCAGTCCGCATTATTGAAAGCGCCAATGGACAGGAAGCTGTTGAACTGTACCGGGAACATACCCCGGATATCATTTTTCTGGACATCATCACGCCAATCAAAGACGGAAATACCGCCATCTCTGAAATCAGAGAAATCAACCCACAGGCAGATATCGTCGTCGTATCCTCGATTGGCACACAGTCTCAGGTCATGCATGCAATTTTGCTTGGAGCTAAGGATTTCGTTCAGAAACCGCTGAATGCCAGTCAGATAGAATTGATTCTAAACACCAGATTTGAAGGGGGAGCTTAAATGTATGCACAATTTTTTGGCAACTATCTGCTGAACAAACGCGCAGTTACTGCGGAACAGCTGACACAGGCCATAGAAGAACAGCATATCCGGCATATCAAGCTGGGAATCCTGGCCATCAATGCCGGATTAATGACGACAGAGCAAGTCGACAGCATTCTTCTGCGCCAGGCTGAGGAAAACAGAAATTTTGGTGAACTCGCCATCGAGGAAGGTTTTCTGACCAGAGAACAAATCGAATCTCTTTTAAATGAACAGATACCTGTATATCTGTTAATCGGTGAGCGGCTGGTGGAAAATGGAGTTCTCACGGAAGCAGAACTGGAACAGTATGTTGTCTCCTATCAGGAAGAGAACGCACTTTCCCAACCAGGAGATTCCGATACGATTCAACATGATCTGCAGGCTCTGCTTCAAAACCTGTTTATACTTGCGGAAGACAATATTCCGGAGCATTTTTTCCAGTACATATCTTTGTTATACAGCAATCTGATCCGTCTGATCGGAGATGATTTTATGACATTAAATCCCACATTGATTACGGAATATGTGACCAATCGCTGCTGCGGCCAGATTATCAATGGTGAGATTTCCCTGACTTCCTATCTGGATATGGAAGAAGATGCCGCGATTGCCTTTGCATCCCGTTATGCAGAAACTGAATTTGCAGAATATGACGCCTATGTAGAAGCTGCTATGAATGATTTTCTGAACCTGCAGAACGGCCTGTTCAACGTAAATATTTCCAATGAAAGATCCATCGAACTGATTTTAAATCCTGCAGTAGTACTCGACAACACTATGGTCAGCAGTACTTCTAAAATCCTTTTACTGCCGATTATTTATCCATTTGGAACATTGAATTTCTTTTTTAAGATATAAAAACAATTAAAAGTTCTGATTCTAAACATCCTCCGCAGAATGCTATGCCTGTGACGACATTGCATAATTTCTGCGGAGGATGCTTATTTTTTGCCTTTCCCCTATTGACAATGCGCTCTCATAGTGATATATTTATCTCATTAAGTGATAAATATATCTTAAGGAGGCTCAATTATGAAAAAAAGCAGAAAGAAACTCACAATTATTTTCGGTGTGATATGCACTTTGTTTATCGCAGTATCTTCATGGTATACGATCACATACAACGAATCAAGGATTCTAAAGCCCATGAACTGGTCCGACTATGTTTTTCGGACACAGGATCTGCCCATGATAAGTTCCGTTATACTTTTCATTTTGTATCTCTTATATCTTGTTATGCCAATGCGAACAGCTATCCTGCCAGACAGACGCAGGGAAGCAGCCTCACAATCTGCCAGAACGGTAAACCCAAAACTGGGGTTGTTGGGTTTGTCAGGTTTTGCCGGATTTTTAGGCTTTTGGACTTATCGCATGGATAAATCTATTTTCCCCTTTGTGTTTTTCATGTTTTTTGGCTTTTTCGGATTTTTCTATGAGGGAAAAATGTCAAATACTTTTCAAGATGAGAGATATATGGAAAATAAGATAAAAGCACAGCTGACAGCAAATAAAACTGCCTTAATAATTATTTTTATTGCGACACTTATCCTAGGTCAGGGAAAACTGATGGGAAATCTTGAATATACCCTGATTGCGCTTGTCATTGTCATGGCTCTTTCCTTAGCGCTTGAACTATTTCTTCAGGAATATCTGCTATATCGTTATGACAATGATGAACAATTCAACGAAAGTGAGGAATAATCGTGCCGGATTTTGAATGTAGGTTAAAAAAGTACAGGCAATTAAAGAATTTGACACAGGAGCAATTAGCAATGCAGGTAGGCGTACGCAGAGAGACAATTATGCGGCTAGAAAAGGCACAGTACAATCCCTCGCTGAAACTTGCGGTTGATCTGTCAAGAGCAGTGGAGGCGCCGATTGAAGAACTATTCCTTTTTCCGTAAATTTCAAATCCCAGGAAAACCGTTACAATATATCCTTTGGTCGTTTATACTAACAGGGATGCCCACACAAAGCATCCCTGTCAAAAAAGAAATGAATTCAATTTATTCCATATTTAAAAATTTTTTCACAACGCGTTCCATATCCTCCACTTCGCATACGGTATCGTGAAGCACCCGAGCATTTCTGATCTCTTCTATCGCCTGGGG
>CAJUPF010000064.1 GCA_910588565.1 uncultured Lachnospiraceae bacterium | reverse complement strand
ACTACAATAAAAAAGCAATATTTATTCATTATTATTTACACAACGCTGTACTAGGAGGGATTTATTATGGCTAAAGAAGTAACATTACAGGTGAGAATGGATTCAGAGTTAAAGGAACAGGCAGAATTATTATATAAACAATTAGGAACATCTTTCGCAGAGGCAGTAAGAATATTTGCAAGGCAGAGTGTGGAGGAGAGGGGAATGCCTTTTGCCATGCATTTATCGCCAAATGGATCTAA
The DNA here is from genome assembly GCA_910588565.1 of uncultured Lachnospiraceae bacterium. Lineage (GTDB taxonomy): Bacteria > Bacillota > Clostridia > Lachnospirales > Lachnospiraceae > Roseburia_B. The sequence continues at coordinate 17,013 of CAJUPF010000064.1, read as the reverse complement.
AAGGACATTAGGAATTGCGAATGGGAAATATAAGATTCCGGATGACATAGATGAAAGCAATGATGCAATAGCAGAAATGTTTGGGGTGAATTAGACATGAGGATATTATTAGATACCCATATTGCATTATGGGCTATTGCTGATACAGCAAAGCTATCAGATGAAGTGATAAAGATTCTCGAAAAGGAAAGTAATGAAGTGTTTTATAGTGTAGCTTCCGTATGGGAAGTTGCCATCAAACATAAACTCAAACCGGAAAACATGCCTGTATCAGAGGAAGAATTTGTTGCATTGTGTGAAAAGACTGGATTTACCCGGTTACCAATAAAAACAGAGCATATATTTATGTTAAAAACATTAGTGAGAGCGGATAATGCACCAAAACATAATGATCCGTTTGACAGGATACTATTATCGCAAGCCAAATATGAGAAGTTAACATTGCTCACTCATGATTCACAGATTCCATACTATGGAGAAAATTGTGTGATGAGCGTGTAAAATTCTACTTGTGGAATGAAATAAATTTACGCCCAAATGTCGAAAAGTTATGGAAAATTTTAATAGAAAAGCTATGGTGTGGGTATTTTACAAATATAATACACTGCTGGAGGAGGTAATTCAGGTGACAGAACCAATTTTAGAACTGGAATATGGGAAAATTGAGCGGCTGGAACGGCAATATAAGGAATCTGCTGCACTGGCAGCCCAAAAGGAAAGAGAACTGTCTCAGAAAGATGAAGAGATTGCTGAATTAAAGAAGATGTTGTGGATTTTGCAGAATCCACGGGAAGAAGAATCGTGATTTCTGTTAAGTAAGACCGTTTTTTGGTACACGTAACCCGTTATAATCAGAGTCAGGACAAGGGCAATTTTTCCTTTGTCCTGGCTCTTTTCTTATTTAAAAAACCATTTGCTGCCCTCACAGCGCAGACAGCAAGTTTCTTTTGTGGGAACTGATATTTGAGGAGACAGTTAAATTAAAAAGAAAGGCATGGTGAACAATATGAAAGAAATGTATGTTACCATTACAGGAATCAGGCACTATTATGGAGTAAAGCCATTTTCCGTAGGAAAAAGAATCAAATGCAGCAAGGAGAAAAATAATCCATACGACAGTGAAGCGATTAAAGTCGTGATGAAAGAAATCGGCACAGTAGGATATATCGCAAATTCAACTTACACCGTTGTAACTGGTACCAGCAGCGCAGGAAGAATTTATGAAAAAGTGAAGAAGGAATTTGTTGTGGAAGTTATGTTTATCACATCTTCAAGTATTATCTGTCGGGTAGTGGGTGGACTGAAAAAGCAGATCCTATAAAGAAACAATAAAACAACAGGCAGCAGCATGATGGATATAAAAATGCTGCTGCCTATTTTTTTGGATATTCTGACTGTATATTGCTGGCTCCTGTGATGTAGTCCATTGATACATCGTAGAATCTGGCGAGAATCATTATGTTGTCAATAGGAATTCTGGTCTTTCCGCTTTCATAATCTGCATAGGTTCGTTGTCCTATATGCAGCAGATCGGCAACGTTCTGTTGGGTCAGAGAATGATCTTCTCTGATTTCCCGTATTCTCTCATTATATTTCATGATTTATGCACCTCGGAAACAGTATAAAAGATCCAAAGGAAAGTCTTGACAAATAGAGTTATAAACTCTAAATCGACATATAATAAGAGTTATAAACTCTAAACAATAAAAAGGGGGAGAGGGTGATCCATATCAACAAAATGAATTGTCAGAAACAATATGACGTTCTCTTTCCTTCCGAAAGAGAAAAAGCAGCAGCATTTGACGCCATTGCAGAACAATACTATTTTGGCAATTTTGGAAGGATGCAGAAAACAGATTTTGAGACACTATTATTTTCTCTGTATCTGGATCGGATTCTGGACATATCAGAAGAAGAGCTGCATACATACAGTGATTATTTACTGTCGAGACAACTGGGAATCACGCAGGCGAAGGTGAGCTGCCTTAAAGTGAAAAAGGAGCTGCAGTACCCATATGAGGGATTTGACTGGAAAAAATCGTTCCAGAGAATTGTATTCAACGCCAGATATGAGAATGGAAAGATTAAAATCAACATACCAGATCGGAATTTATACCTGGAAGTCAAAAACGCAATCGAAACAGAAGGCGGCTATATTGATGTCCGGCTGAACACATCTGTACTGCAGGTTTCGCCGAAATATTTTATCGATTTGATGCTGCGGGTAAGCTCTGAATCAGAACGGGAAGAGATCCGCGCCAATCTGAAAGAGAAATTATCCGGGACAAATGAAGACACGGAATATCTGGAACGGAAAACAGTGGGAGAAATCTTAAAAGGCAGCGCGATAGAAGTGGTAGCAGGCTGCATTGAAGACTGTATTCCGGTGGTCGGAACAGGCGTGGCGCAGGGGATTCGGCAGGCTTTTTTGGGGTGATTTATAAAAAAACAAAAGTGCAGAATGAGTTTTAGAACCTCTGCGGTGTCTTTTGCAGAAAGGTGGAAAATGAATTTGAGAAGAAAGTCATTGGCGATAGACACAGAAATAGAAAATGCGGTAAGGGCAGCGGACAAAGATGCCTAATACGATGAAAAGGCAAAACGTCTGTTAGGGAATAAAATCATTCTGGCGCATATTCTGGTAAAGACGGTCGATGAGTTCTGGGGGACAACTTCTAAAAAGGACAAGCAAAAAGGGAACAAACCATTTCTGATTCATTCCCTGATTGAAAAAGCCACAACTCTTTTTGGATACGGCTTATTTCGTGAATTCTTTTACCAGTTCCGCTACTTTATCCAAACAGCCGCCACAGTGTGTCCCGGCTCCGGTAGCATTCTGAACTGCTTCCAGTGTGGTGTGTCCGGCTTCAACAGCGGCTTTGATATCGCCTGCAGTGACGCCTGCGCAAAAACATACAGTTTCATTCATATCCATTTGTGTCACCTCTTAGCCAAAGTATCTCTTAAGCAGACCCTCGAACGCTTTTCCGTGTCTTGCCTCGTCTCTCGCCATTTCATGAACGGTATCATGAATCGCATCCAAATTCTGAGCCTTAGCTCTCTTAGCAAGATCCATCTTACCAGCGGTAGCGCCGTTCTCAGCGTCAACTCTCATTTCCAGGTTCTTCTTGGTGCTGTCTGTTACGACTTCGCCTAATAACTCAGCAAATTTAGCAGCATGTTCTGCTTCTTCCCAAGCGGCTTTTTCCCAGTATAAGCCGATTTCCGGATAGCCTTCTCTGTGAGCAACTCTTGCCATAGCAAGGTACATACCAACTTCTGAACATTCGCCTTCAAAGTTTGCCCTTAAATCAGCAACGATATCCTCGCTGACGCCCTTTGCAACGCCTACTACATGCTCAGCTGCCCAGGTTCTTTCGCCTTCCTGTTTGTTGAATTTCTCTGCCGGCGCTTTACAGATTGGACATTCTGCCGGGGGCTGATCTCCCTCATGAACATAACCACATACGGAACATACAAATTTTGCCATAATAAAAATCTCCTTTTCTGTTATTATTTTTTTATTTTACACTTCGGACAAAGTCCGAAAAAATGTGTCATATGACCAGTAATACTTCCCTCAAACAATTCATCCGCAAGTGCATTGAGCTGTGTCTGGGGTTCCAGATTAAGATCAGATATGCAGCCGCATTCCATACAGATCACATGATAATGCGGGGCAGTATTCCCATCATAACGGTCAGGGCCGCTGCCAGTGGAAATCCGTAAAATCTCTCCCTGTTCTGCTAACAGGTTCAGATTTCGGTAAACCGTAGCAAGGCTGATATTGGGAAATTCCTGCCGGATATCCAGATAGACAGTCTCTGCGGTCGGATGTGTCCGGTGGGTATCCAGATAATTCTGGATGGAAGTACGTTGCCTGCTTGTTTTCAGCATTGCTGCGTATCCCTCCTTAAAATAGTAATGATTACTATTTTCGTTATACTATAATATAGAAAAGAGGGTTTGTCAACCATGAAAAAAATATTTTGGGTATATTTTTTAAAACAGGGCATAAGATGCAATAAAAGCATTTAATCAGAGGAACTATGGCAGGATTACAGCGGTTCATTACTTATATTTATAAATACGAAAATAATGAAAAAAAGGAAAATGCCGGATTTGCAAAAATAGAAATCCGCGGAACAGTATGTCGGGTTGAGGTTCATATCCGCAATATAAGCATGGAACAACCGGAGGCTACAGTTTATTTATTTGCCAGAGAGCAGGAAAATATACAAGGGATTCCTGTTGGAAATATTGAAATTTCACGGGGAAACGGAGATGTAAGATACGCTTTTGATACAAAAGAACTTTTAAATTTTGGAAAAACAATGCGGGATATGGAGGGAATTTTTATTCCATTTGGGGAGAACCAGGAGGATATTTCAATGTCCTCCGGCGAAACGCTGTTTCTTGCAAGCCAATGGAAGGAAGGACCCATTGAGCGGCAAATGTTTCACATTTTGGAAAAAAAGAAGACAGAGGAAGCTGGCGCCCAGGTACAGCATGGAAATGAACATCCAAATGCAGAGACAACGGGAAGATCGCAGGCAGACAGAGAATCAAATACGCATCAAAGAGAAGATATTCCACAGACAGAGGGCAGCCAGGCTGAAAAACGACAGCCAGAGAATACATATCAGGATTCTGAGCAGCCTGGAAATAATCACAGAAACCATGTAGAACCACGGAATAATAATCAGAATTCCGCGAGGCTGGGAAATAACCGCCAGAATCTCGCGAGGCCGGGAAATAACCGCCAGAATCCCATAGAGCCGGAGTACAATACCAGAGGTCAGAACTCTGCCGGGCCGGGGAATAGAGGTCAGGCTCCCGCGGATTCAGAGATCAGAGATCAGATGTCCGCAGGAGCGGAACGCAGAATCCAGGAGACTGTGAAGCCAGAGGGCGGAGGCCAGGCATTTGCAGCAGGAGCGGAGAGCCGAACCCAAGCATCTGCGGAGCCAGAGAACAGCGCTCAGGCATCTGCGGCATCAGAGAACAGCGCTCAGGCATCTGCGGAACCGGAGGCACGCAGTCAGGAATCGCTGCAGGCAGAGAGCCTCCAGCAGGAATTCATACCGGAAAATCAAAAGGAAGCGGGTATGCCGCAGGAACCGCAAGCCAGGCAGCCAAGGATGGCGTCTATGCCCAATATTCCTCTGCCCAGGCGGCAGGGCGCGTTTCGTGGGAGAAGGAATATCCGTGCAACAGAGCTTCCGATGGAGGATTTTTTTGAGGACGCAGGCTGGGAGCGGATGTTCCAGAAGCTGCGGCTGAAACTGGATATTTTTTTCCCGTTTGAAGGGCAGGAAATTGAATGCGTCCGGATGCAGCTGAATGATCTGCAGGAATTCCCAAAAAAATACTGGTATTTGGGCAACAACAGTTTTCTTCTGCATGGATTTTTCAATTACAGGCATATTATCTTTGGGGAGCGGAAAACTGAAGACAAAAAGGAATATCTGATCGGCGTGCCTGGCGTATTTCAGAATCAGGAGCGGATTATGGCTTCCATGTTTGGATTTCCAGAATTTTGCACCGCAAAAAATACAGAATATAAAACTGGTAATTTTGGATACTGGTATCGGATTTTGTAATCCTGTGTTATAATAACGGCAGCAAACCTGTTCTACGTGAAACGGAGGAAATCATGAGGAATCCGGAAGAAAAGTATATGCGGGAGGCAATCCGGCAGGCGAAAAAAGCCTGTGCGTTGGAGGAAGTTCCGATCGGCTGCGTGATTGTACGGGAAGGCGGGATTATCGCCAGAGGCTACAACAGAAGGAATACAGATAAAAATACGCTTTCCCACGCAGAACTGACGGCAATCAAAAAAGCCAGTAAAAAATGCGGCGACTGGCGGTTAGAGGACTGCACGATGTATGTTACATTGGAACCCTGCCAGATGTGCGCCGGGGCGATTGTGCAGTCCCGCATGAAAAAAGTTGTTATAGCCGCGATGAACCCCAAAGCGGGTTGTGCAGGCTCCATTCTGAATCTGCTGCAGATAGCAGAATTTAATCATCAGGTGGAGATAGAACGGGGGCTTTTAGAAGCAGAATGTTCTGCTATGCTCAGCGATTTTTTCCGCAAACTGCGCCAGAAGAAGAAAAAGAACTGTCTGGCGGGTATGCAGCCGGTGGATGAGTAGACAGGAAGAGGACACGGAAGCAATCTTAAGAAATATTTCATAATTTTGTAAGAAAATCAATAGAAAAAATAAAGGTAAAAAAATCGTCTGGCCGGTATAATAATATTTAGTAAGTATCAGGAAAGGCGGTTTTTTTGATGACACAAAACAGAGAATTGCAGATGATATCTGTACAGCGCATTAAAGATACGGAATCAGGATATCGGCGGGGCATGCCGAATACCCGGAAGAGAAAACGGCGGAGGGCAAAGCGGCGTCGGCTGCTGATTACGTATCTTACTGCGATTCTGCTTGTTGTGGTATGTTTTAAGACAAACTGGTTTACAGAACTGCCTGCATTTGGGACGGCCGCACGGATTACAGCTCTGCAGCTGCAGGGAGACTATCCCGCAGACTTGCTGGAATTGCTGGAACAAAATGAAGAAACGTATGAGTTTGTAAAAGATTACCCCAGCCGTGCGGAATACACAGGCAGGGAAATCGATCTTTCAGGAGATGCGGCATCGCAGACTGTACCCCTTTTAATGCAGTGGGATAAGCGCTGGGGATACGATCTCTATGGGGACGCTATGATTGGGCTTTCCGGGTGCGGCCCTACCTGTATGACGATGGCATATCTGCATTTTACAGGGGATACCGGGATGAACCCAAGAAGAATGGCAGAATTTGCCCAGGACAGCGGTTATCACTCCTCAGAGGGAACCAGCTGGGAGTTCTGGACTTCAGGAGCTGCGGAGCTTGGGCTGAACGGCGAGACAATTTCCTTAAGTGAAGCGGCAATGAAGGGGGTTCTAGACAACGGCGGGCTTATTGTCTGCAGTATGTCCCCGGGGGATTTTACTACAGGCGGCCATTATATACTGCTGCGAGGATATGATGAGAATGGATTTTTTGTCAACGATCCGAACCGGAAGAGCAACAGTAAGAAACAATGGGACTATGACACATTGGCCTCTCAGATGAAAAATCTGTGGGCGCTCTATAAAAATCAGTAGAAGCGAAAACATCATACGCAGAAAAGGGGTTATCAGATTTTCTGACAACCCCTTTGAACTTACAGCCTTTTTTTGAGCATTTCCGGATTGGTTGCAAAATTAATCGCTGTTTCCGCGGTAATGCGCTTGCTTTTATACAGATTCAGAAGACTGGTATCCATAGAAACCATATCTGCATTTGCGGAAGAGTAGAGGATACCTTCTAACTGTGGAATCTTATTGTCCCGGATCATATTTCGGATGGCCGGGGTTACCGTCATAATTTCAAAAGCGGGAACCATGGTTCCATCTACAGAAGGAACTAACTGCTGGGATACAACCGCCTGGAGTACCATGGAGAGCTGAACTGCAATCTGATGCTGCTGGTTTGGCGGAAATACGTCTATAATACGGTCAATGGTATTGGCTGCGCCTACGGTATGCAGCGTGGAGAACAGCAGGTGTCCCGTTTCAGCCGCGGTCATGGCAACCTGTATCGTTTCATAATCGCGCATTTCCCCAAGCAGGATTACATTGGGGCTCTGGCGGAGCGCTGCGCGCAGGGCGGTTACATAGCTCTCAGTATCTACGTTAATTTCTCTCTGGCTGACTATGCTTTTGCTGTGCCGGTGCAGAAATTCCAACGGATCTTCTAAGGTAATAATATGCTTATCATAATGCTGGTTGATATAATCAATAATGCAGGCAAGGGAGGTGGATTTGCCGCTTCCGGCTGATCCGGTAATCAGCACCATGCCTTTTGGAAATTTCGCAAAATCAATAATTTTTTCCGGGATTCCAAGCTGCGCCGGGTCCGGAAGGGAAAAGGTAATAATACGGATTACGATGGACAGCGTGCTTCGCTGCTTGTAAGCGCTGACACGGAACCGGGAAAGTCCGGGGATGGCAAAAGAAAAGTCATCATCGCCGGATTCGGTCAGGATATCCAGCGATCTGCCATTGGCCAGTGAGTATATCTGGGAAATCACCAGGCTGGTATCATCGGGCAGCAGACGGCTTTCCCCAATCCGGACGATTTTCCCCTGCATCCGCATGGAGACAGGAAGCCCGGCTACGACAAAAACGTCTGACGCCCCTTCTGTCACTGCTTTTTCCAGCAATTCTACTGCATTTAGATTCATAATTGAAGCCTCCTTAAATAAAACGAATGATAATTACATCAGGTTCAGGGTATTGTCCCCTTCCCAGGTTTTGGTATGGATGACCTGCCAGGTACGTATCTGGTAAAAAGAACCGGTTTCGTCTTCTTTTATCTGTGACGGCGGCAATACCGAAATTTCTACAAAAAGAGCCTGTGTATCGTTGATATCCACCTGATAAGACGCATACAGACTGGATTCTTCTAATTGGATATCCATGGTATCTGATAATGTCTGGGAAATGCGCGCATAATAATCATCCGCATCCGCCGCTGTCTGATACGCTTCTGCAAAAACGGCGTCTGCCAAAGCGAGCAGTTCCTCCGCCTGATTGGAGGCAGTATAATAATCTGTCATATGTTCCGACATCTTCTGGCCAAACCGTGCATCGCCTGCAGCGGACGACAGAGAAAGTGCGGCAAATGTAACCATGCACAGGACAATAAATATCATCATCAGAGATATCGTACCGATATTTGTAACGGGAAAATTCTTTTTCTTCATAGATAACTCCTTATGGACGGTTTGGCTGATGCAGTTTTAAATCCAGGGAAGATACTTCTGTATCGGCTGCATCCAGAACCAAAATCTCATAAGCGGAAATCTCATCCGCCTCGTTCTGGCTGATTTTCATGCAAAATATACCTTGATCCGCCGGGCAGTGATTCCAGTTCTCATCAAAATAAATGGAAAGCTCCTGCGTATCTGCGGCTGCATCGGGATAAGTGGCCAAAAACAGTTCCGGAAAATCAGGCCTGTCAGTATCTGCTGTGGTAGTCTTGGGTGTATAGGAATGTTTCAGCAATTCCGCTGCATTCTGTATCTGATTGACAGCCATATTTAAATTCCTCGTATCCTCACTCATCTGATGGGATTTGGTAAACATTCTGAGGCATACGGCGCTGGCCAGGGAAAAGAACAGAATGGCAATCATCATCTCCATTAAAAACATGCTGGAATGGCTGTTGGAGGAACGGTTCATAGCGTACTCCTTTCCGAGGTAATCAGCGTTATCTCATTTCCTTTTGCATCTGTGGAGGTAAAGCAAAGCAGGCCGTCTTCCGGTTCTGATATGGAGAAATCCCAAACTTCCATAATATCTTTTCCGGCGCTTAAGGAGATATCTATGCCGCTGCGGATAAAAAGCTCCTTTAACATCCCGTCATATTCATATATATAAGTGATATAAGACGCGTCGCCGAGAAAGCTTTCTAAGGTAAGGCACGGCCGCCCTTCAATGGTCTGCAGGGATATGCCGCCATCGGCGTCATTTTGGCGTATTTTCTCATTAATATAAGAAAGGGAAGTGCGGGCTGCGTAGTTATTGTCTGCCTCTGCAGTCTGGGAGCTGTAAATATTGGCTGCCAAAATAAGAACTGCAAGGGAAGAAGCTGCAAATACAAAGAATACCGCGATTGGAAATATAAAATCTATTACATGTCTGTGCTGCGTACGGGAACTAATATTCAATGAGATCCCTCCTTATTCTAACGAAATCTTAGAATTCGTCCGTTTCATAATCGTGACATCCGGCATAATATTCATGCCCATTGGCTGATAATCGACAAAGTATTTGTCTTCATCGTAGGTCAGACCATAATTTTCTTTCAGATATTCCAGGCTTTTCGGGTAGCTTCCTTCTACAGCATAGCAATGGGTAATATCCCGTGTCACTGCTGTTTTCAAAGTCTGCAGTTCTTCTTCTCCGGTTCGATCGGAAACAGAGGATACCGCAAAATAGAATACAAGGAAAACCGCCGCGAAAACCGCCAGGGAAATCAGTAAGTTTCTGATATAGGAATGTTTCTTTTCCATGACAAAACGCTGGTTCATATAAGCGCCTCCCTTACAAGCCTGCCATAATACTGATCAGCGGAAGCATAACGGATAATAAGATCACTCCGACGATAACGGAGAGAACAATGACCAGTGTCGGTTCCACAGTTGCGATAATTCCCGCAATCCGGGTATCAATATCCTCTTCGTATTGACGGGCAATTTTTTTCATAACTTCATCGAGCACACCTGTACGGGAGCCAATAGCAGCCATACGCGCATAGATGCCGGAAAAAATCGCGTTCTGTAAAAGTGTATCGCAGAGATCTTCGCCCTGGGATACGGACTCGCGGCACTGCTCTAATCGGTTCCGGAACGCGCCCTGCTCGGTCAGTTCTACTGTAAGATTCAGGCATTCTTCCGGAGTCAGGCCGCTGCTCAATGTAAGCGCCATACCGTTAGAAAAGCGGTAGGCAGCGATTTTTTCGGAAAGAGCCCTTGTATTGGTGAATTTATCCAGGAATCTGCGGAATATACGCTGTCCTTTGGCGGATTTCATGATATAGAGGATTCCCAGTATGATCACAGCAAACATGCAGATAAAAATAATGGAGTAACGGTTCATAAATTCGCCTGCATTTAAGACTGCACGTGAGAATCCGGTCATTTCACTGCCAAGCTGCCGGAATACCTGGTTGAATACAGGCATAACCTTTGTAACCAGCACGACAATAACTAGAACCATCATGATAATCATAATAAATGGATATGTAACGGCATTTTTCACTGTCTGCGCGAGATTGGCTTCTTTTTCATAATAATCGGCAAGGGATTCCATAACTTCGTCTAACTTACCGGTCTGTTCACCGATCTGGACCATATGCAGCAGATAATCTGGAAATGCTTTGGTCTCCGATAAGGATTCATACAGAATACCGGTCTGCATCAGTGTTTCATGAATTTGTGAGAGCAGCTCTTTTTCCTCAGGATTTTTAGAATCTTCCAGCATAATTGATACGCCTTCAATCGAAGAAATGCCTGATTTTAAAATAATTGCCATTTGTGAGCAAAAAGCGGCTGCCTCGGTGTTTGACAGAGGCGTCAAATTTTTGTTGCCCATAAAGTCTCCTTTCCAGTCTTTTATACTTTTAAATTTAGTAGGAAAATTTTACGGTATAATTGGAACCGTCGCCAATGTATTTCCCTACGGCGGATGCGTTGTTGTTCGAGGCAAGCGTGGGATCCATCAGTGTCCAGGATTTGCCGTCGAATTCTATGATCTTGTCAATCCAGCCTTCATCTTTGATATACGCGCTGATCCAGGCGTGGTATGCTTCACCGGAATAGCCGATCTCCAGTTTGGTCGGAATCCCCTGGGAACGGAGCATAGCGCTCATCACGGCCGCATAATCAAAACAGATGCCCGTTCCGGATTTCAGGGTATCGTCTATGACGGGCAGATATCCATAAGAAACGTTTTCGGCTTTGGATTTGTCATAGGTAATGTTTTGCGTAACATAGTGGTATACGCTTTCAATTACTTCCAGGTCGGAAGTCATATCTTTTGCCAGTTCGCTGCCTTTGGCTACGGTCTTGCTTTCCGGAAGGAAGTTGACGTACTGGTTCGGATAAAGAAACGGCCCGAATTCGTCTTTGATGGTTACGTCAATGGTTGTCGTGCAGACAGTGGCATACATGTCGCCGCCGACGTTTTCAAGGACATCGATTTGATAGCTGCCGCTGCCGCAGGGAAGCGGAAACGTCTCAAACTCGCCTTTGCCGGAGAGCAGATAGATGTATTCTGACTGGCCCGGGCCTGTGACACGCATCTTTACTTTCTGGTTGCTGCCCAGATATTTTAACATAAAATAACCGTCTTCTGTATGGGAAGCGTCAATAGAAGCAAATTCATTGCCCAAAACGACGCTGCCGGACGCTTCCGGGACTTTGACCTGCGGCGTGTTGTCACGTACGGGTTTGCTTTTGGATGATTTAGACCCGGAGGTCTTATCCGTTGTGGTTTTGCTTTTGGAAGAGCTGCCCCGGGCGGCATTCTTCTGGGAGGCGCGGGCATTTTCGACGATTGTTTCTTTGCCGGATGTACTGTCATTTTCCGAACATCCGCAGATCAGAATGCCCGACAGGAGCAAAAGACATATGACGTATGATATAGGTTTATGTATCATGTCGGAGATCCTCCTTTTAAAATCTTGAATGCGGCAATCGATACTAAAGTATAGCACATTTTTTCCGAAAGAACAATCATTTAATGCCTGAGACAAAAAACTTGTACAGGAAAACAGATACTGCTATAATAAAGATAGTATTTTGGAGTGGGGGGGGAATGTGATATGAAAAGGATCTATTAAGAAACTATTGGCGGCGTCTGCGCCGGACGGGCCAAACAGGAAAAAAAGCCAGTATGTCAATTCTTCTGTAACGGGCGGGTACTGAAGGAGTACAGACATACGGTTTGGTGAAATAAAGCGCATCAGGCAGATTGCTTGCAAGTTTCTGGAAATAGAGTTATGATAATTATGAGGAGAATTTTAAAAACTGCTTTTTGGCTGCAGTAAGCGCGTCAAATGAAGAAAATGTAGATTGGAGATTTATATGAAGAAATTTTGGGAGTATATTTCAATACGGGCGGAACATGCGCTTCCCACGAAACGGGTGATGTCGCTGGCGATGATATTTCTGGCAGGGTTTCATCTGTTTCTGCTGTTTATTTTTCTTGGGTTTCAGATTTTTCCGATGGCAGTCGTGGATTTGGTTTGTGTGCTGTTGTATGTATACTGCTATTGCCAGCTTCAGAATGAACGGAAAAGCCTGTTGTTTATTTTTAACCTTTCTTATGGGGCAATTTTGCTGCATGCTGTAATTGCGGTATTCCTGATAGGGACAAACAGTGGGTTCCGGCTCTATCTGATTGCGATGATGCCGCTTGGATATTATGCCGCGTATAATTTTAACAGCAGGAAGCAGGCGGTGAATCCGATGCTTTATGTGATGCTTTCTGTGATGGCGTTTGTAATTCTGCAGGTAATCAGCAGTTATATCGCGCCTGTGTATTCCTATGGGAATCCGATGATTGACAGGGTGATTTTTTCGATCAATTATGTGGTGGCAGTGATTTTTATCGTAGGATTTTTCAGCACTCTGCTCAATCAAATCCGGATTTTAGAAGATCTGCGTGAGAAGCAGAACAAGCGGCTGGAGAACTTGTCTAAGACAGATGCTTTGACCGGGCTTTCTAACCGCTGGAGCGTTCAGGAGCGGTATTCCCAGTCGGAAGTTCTGATGGAAGGCTATTCCCTGATTTTGGGCGATATTGATGATTTCAAGGCAGTCAATGATACGTATGGCCATAATATTGGGGATGAAGTGCTCAAAGGGGTTGCCGGTGCGTTTAAGAGCGCTGTCCGGGATGGCGACACCGTCTGTCGCTGGGGCGGAGAAGAGTTTTTGGTTTTTCTTCCGAAATGCTCGAAAAAGGACGCAAGATACACGGCGCAGAGAATCCTGGAGAATGTCCGGAAAATGAAAACGAAATCAGAAGAAGGCGAGTTTTTTAAAGTGACAATGACACTTGGCGTTGCGTCTTATCAGGAAGCGGAGGAGTTTTCCGAAGTGGTAAGAATAGCAGACGAACGGCTGTACGACGGCAAACAAAACGGAAAGAACCAGGTGGTATAAGAAACTATGTATACAGAAACAGAATTAGTCAGGATTGCAAAACGGGAAAACAACAGCAAACGGAATTATCTGGTGGTCAATCGATTACAGGGGAAGCATATTCCAGTGTCGCCAAAGCAGGCGTTTGCGATGTTTGAAGCGCTTGCCGGGAAGGTGAAGGAGGCATACAGGGCAGAGTCGCTGCTGCTAATCGGGTTTGCGGAAACGGCAACCGCTATTGGCGCACACCTTGCGGTTTTGCTGGATTCCTTTTATATACAGACGACAAGGGAACAGATACCAGGGGTGGAGTATCTCTTTTTTACAGAGGCGCACAGCCATGCGACGGAGCAGAAGCTGGTCAGGGATGATATAGAAGCGTTGATCGATCGGGTGGATCGGATTGTTTTTGTGGAAGATGAAGTGACAACCGGGAATACGATTTTCCAGATTATCGAAATCCTAAAGCGGGAGTATCCCGGTAAGGCGCAGTGTTCCATCGCATCATTACTGAATGGCATGGATCAGGCGGCTTTGGCAGTCTGTGCGGAACAGGGCATTGGCCTGCAGTATCTGGTAAAGACAAATCATCAGGGGTATGGGAGCATTGCGGAATCGTTTCATGGGACAGGACTGTATATTCCAAAACAGGAAACTGTGACAGGAATGATAGAGAGCTATCAGCTGGGAGGGTATGTCAACGCCAGAAGATATACGACGGGAAGCGGTTACCAGAGGGCATGTGAAACGTTGTGGAACCAGGTAAAAACGCATGTTTTTCTGGAAAAGCAAGAACAGATCCTGGTAATTGGAACGGAGGAATTTATGTATCCGGCAATGTTTGTCGGGGCACAGTTAGAACACATGGGCAATACTGTGAGGTGCCATGCAACGACCCGGAGCCCGATTATGGTAAGTGAGGAAGACGGGTATCCGCTGCACAGACGGTATGAATTAGCAAGTTTTTATGAAGAAGGAAGACGGACATTTATTTATGATTTGAAAATATATGACAGAGTATTGATCCTTACGGATGCTGCTTCGATACAGACCGCAGGGGTAAATTCGCTGTTTCATGCATTGCAGTCCTGCGGGAATAACAGAATCTGGCTCTTTCGCTGGGGGTGATTATCGGATATGCAAAGATTGGGAATGTATGGCAGCCTGCGGCGTTAATCAACCGCGACGCATTTTTGCGCAGCGTGTGAACCATCCGGAGAACGGCTGCAAAACGCCAGACAGAGCGGAATCACGGATATTTGGAATTTGTGGAAGGAAAGTGAAGGAATGGAAAGTTCGTACCGGAAGGAAGACGTCTGCCTTCTGTTAAAAGATATTACAGGACTGGTGAAGCCGCTGCCAACAGAGGAGCGGGAGAAGCGGATTCAGGCGGGAAGGCATTACTGTGAAATGCTTCCGCTCGAATATGTTCCGACGATTGCGTATATGCAGGCATACGAGGAGGCGTTGAAGATATTTGCGGAACCGGTTGCCTGCGCAGTGGGAAGGCTGTCGGATAAAATTATGGAACAGAAGGGAACGGGAACTGTTCTTGTGTCTTTAGCGCGGGCAGGGATTCCGGTTGGGATTTTGGTAAAGCATTATATTCAGAAGAAGTATCAGAAGGATTTGCCTCATTATGCGATTTCAATTATTCGGGGGAAAGGGATGGATGCGAATGCCATGCGGTATCTGCTGGCGCGTTATGCGCCAGAGCAGCTGCTGTTTGTGGACGGATGGATTGGAAAAGGCGCGATTTTAAAAGAACTGCGGGGCGATATTGCCGCGTTTGCGGGGGTATCCGCTGATATTGCAGTTCTTGCAGATCCGGCAAATGTGACGGATTTATGCGGCACGCATGAGGATATTCTGATCCCCAGCTCCTGTTTAAACTGCACGGTGTCAGGGCTGATCAGCAGGACGTTTTTACGGGAGGATATCATTGGAAAAGAGGATTTTCATGGCGCGGCATATTATAAGGAGTTAAAGGAGCAGGACTTGTCTTATCAGTTTATCCGGGCGATTGAAGATAAATTTGTACTTGATAATCCGCCGGAAACGGCGGAGACAGGGGCAGAAGGCAGCGGGGCAGAAGAAGCGGCGCGGATTGCAGGTGCGTTTGGGGTGGAAGATATTAATTTTATAAAGCCCGGAATCGGCGAAACGACCCGTGTGCTGCTTCGGAGGGTGCCCTGGAAGGTTTTGATTGGTGAAACGTGCAGGGAAGATCCGGCATTGGCGCATATCAGACGGCTTGCCGAAGAAAAGCAGGTTCCGATTCAATATTATCCGCTGAAACATTATAAGACCTGCGGAATTATTCGGAAGCTGTCTGATACGTAGGGAATCTGCGAAAACAGTTATGAGCGGATTCCATAGATTTCAGATAAATATAGAATTTTCTGCGCCCAACGGGCATGGGTTTTCTGCTCGTTCATACGTTCTTTCTGCACGTTTCCAGCAACGAGGGAAGCGGAGTCTTTGGACCAGTCTAAAATTGACCGGGCGTCCCTGTAATCTTCCGGGGTGACGGCATAGGCCTGGTTAATCAGCGGGATTTGATTTGGGTGAATGGCGGTTTTTCCGATAAAACCGCACAGTCTGTCTTCCTGCAGCTCCTGCCGCAGCCCGGCGGCCCAGTTTTTTCCATTATAATATTCCCACACAGGGCCTGAGACGACGTAGTCTCTGCCAAAAACAGTCACGATATCTGAAAAAATATCTGCGACCGGGCGGATACTGTGGATGGATTCATTGCTGTGCCTGCGGATGCCGAACTGATTGCACAGATCATTGCCGCCGACCCGGATGTTCAGTACATATTCTTCGATTGCTGCCAGCCGGTCTTTGAGTTCATATAGAATCCTGGCGCGATGTCTTAAATCAATGATGGCAGGGCTTTCCAGAATGGGCATAATGTATAATTTGTGAGAAACCGTATGCTGTATGTTTTCAGCTGCTTCAATATATGCGGCGGCGTTTGCCGGCTCGAATTTGGGGAGAATAAAGCCTGTCAGAATTTCTCCGGAATTTCCAAGGCGTTTTGTAAGGTTTATCATTTGTTCTGCCCGGCGTACACGGATAAAGATTTTAGGCATAAAAAAAGCGGTATTTTGAGAGACTTTGAACAGGGTGTTCAGGGAGCGGACTAAAATATCCTCGGCCTGTGTGACGAAGTTATCTCCGATGGTGTCTTCGAGGCAGAGGGCCAGGGAGTATCCGGTTCCGAAACGGTTTTCAGTGAGGGATCGGGTGATGCTGCTGTTGTTAG
>CAJUPF010000063.1 GCA_910588565.1 uncultured Lachnospiraceae bacterium | reverse complement strand
AGGTGGAAGGGTACTGTGTGGAATATTTAAGCCGGTATCTGGTGTTCACGGTGCCGATCCTTCTGATGAATAATTTCACGCTTTATATGATTGCCAGTGAAAAGGCGAACCTTTCATTGGTCTGCTCTGTAACAGGTGGTGTCCTTAATATGGCGCTTGACTATGTGTTTATTGCCGCATTCGATATGGGAATCAGCGGTGCCGCAATTGCAACGGGGCTTGGCTATTCCGTGACGGCAGTTGTGGGATTGTTTGTGTTCAGCCGGAAAAAAAGCCTGCTTCATTTCAAAAAGCCCGTATTTCGATTTAAGGTTCTTGCGAATGCGGCTGCAAACGGATGCTCGGAGATGGCGACTGCGCTCGTTACCGGGATCATTACAATGATGTTTAACTGGACGATGCTGCATTATGTGGGCGAGGATGGGGTTGCCGCAGTTACCATCATCATGTATGTGCTGATGTTTGCAAGCTCTTTATATACAGGATATTCTTACGGGGTTGCGCCCATGCTGAGTTTTTATTATGGGGAACAGAACCATGAAAAATTAAAAAAGCTGGTTGCGTTGAGCATGAAGGTGATTGCAGTGATTTCCGTGGTCACGGTTACGGCTTCCTTTATGCTGACAAGACCGCTGGTATCCGTATTTGCCCGGCCGGATAATCCAGTGTATGCTCTGGCAGTAACGGGAAACAGGATATGCACGGTAGCATTGTTCTTTATTGGTTATAATATTTTTGCCAGCGGGATGTTTACCGCGTTATCCAACGGGATTGTTTCGGCTGTCCTTGCATTTTCCAGATCGTTTGTATTTATGCTAATCACGATGATCGTACTTCCGCTTATTTTAGGGGTGAATGGAATTTGGCTGGCAACGCCTGCGGCAGAATTGATGGCGCTTGCATTGTCCATTTTCATGTTCTTAAAATATAGGAAGAGGTACGGTTACTAAGGAGAATGCTTATAGGTGAACAGGATGTTTACAGGCAAAAGGATATTGCCCGAAACAAACGGTTATTAAGGGCTTGATGTGAAAACGCAGAGCTAATTAACAAAGCGGCATATCGGTATCAGAGTTTAATACCAGCACATTGAGGCTGAAAAATTATCTTCCGAAGACGATACTTGATTTTAATATTACAGAACGCGATTTGTAGCAATAACAGAAGAAAATGCCAGAAGCCAGTCGGGACAATGGAGTTTTGCCTATACGGACTTTTGGCATTTTACTGGCGTTATTCATGCGTTAATTTCCTCCGGCTCTCAAAATAGACAAAATTATCGATGGCGTCTAAGATGTCGGCAAATTCTTTCCGGGGCGCCAGATCGATATAGGCCTGCAGGACTTCCGTTTCCTGTTTGCGGTATCTGCCGTAGTACGTG
This sequence comes from uncultured Lachnospiraceae bacterium, assembly GCA_910588565.1. Taxonomy (GTDB): domain Bacteria; phylum Bacillota; class Clostridia; order Lachnospirales; family Lachnospiraceae; genus Roseburia_B. The sequence goes on along the minus strand of CAJUPF010000063.1, from coordinate 16,258 downwards.
TCAAAGAGATTATGCCCTCTGAGATAGCGCTTAATGGCTTCCATATGTAACTTAACATCTTCTACGGTTTTGAAATTCTGCCCGATTACTTCGGTCAGATGACGGCCGCTGTTTAGCCTGTAAAAATAAGCGTTCCATTTTTCCAGGAAAATTTCATAAAAAGCTTCTTCCGATTCTACGATTCCAAGCTGTGCCATAATATTTGGATTCAAAAAATAATTTTCAAACGAGTAGTATTTGAGAATCAGTACATTTTTTTTGGTTACCCGTGGGAGCGTGTCTACATCCTGTAAATTTCGTTCTTTGTAATATTTGCACAGCTGACGCTTTAACTTTTTGGGATTTTTTCCATCGCCGTCCCGAATCATCATAAACTGGTTTTTCAGATAGATCTGGTTCATATATTTCAGATTGGCATACGTTCGGATATTGGTGCAGCTGTTGGTGGTTAAAATTGCGATCCGGAAGAGATTTCCATCTTCGTCAAAAGTTTCTGAATAGTATTTTTCCAGCAGAAGCGGGAGCCTGGATTTGTCCTGCTTTCCTTCCACGATAAATACAAAGTTCACGTGCATTAAGTCACTGGCGGTATAGCCTAGATCATTTAAAATCACGCTGATATCCGTTTTTTCCCGGATTGTGGAATAGCCTTTTTCGTCCAGAGTGACCTGCCGGATCTGGCGGGTGGTAAAGTTTGCCAGAAGATTTGGTGAGTGGGTGGAGAAAATGACCTGATTCTTTTTGGAAAGACGGTACAAAATCTCCCCGGAAGTCTTCTGCTGGGTCGGATGAAGAAATATTTCCGGTTCTTCTTCGATAATGATGCAGGGAACAGAGTCGTCCGATTTGGTATACGTTTCCAGCAAAGAAAGCATATAGATGCTTCGCATACCCTTTCCAAGGCGGTTGATGGGGCGCGTGATCATCTGCAGGGGATGATAGATCTCCGTTGTCACCTGAAGCATCCGTTCCATATCCCGGTTCATGGAATAACGGATTTCTTCTAATCCGCCATTTCTTTTGAAGTTTTCATTGACTTTTTTGGCAAAAGAATCCAGGTTTAGCTGATATAATTTATAATCCAAAAGCCTTGCGGCTTCAAATGCGTTGAGATCGCCCGGCTTTTTCTGTTCAATAAGCCCCATACAGGAAAAGCAGCGCTGGCATTTTTTCGATGATTCAAACAGGCAGCAGTCGGAACGCATCTGCTTGATCAGCGCATCCTCCTGCAGCAGAATCAGGTTTTCTTCTAACTGCTTTAAATCCCGTTCGGTGTCCAGATTGTAGATTTTGGGGAGAATCTCAGGAATATAGCTGTTATGCTTGTTCAATGTGTCCTGATACCGGATCTTTCCGCTGCAGTTTGCGACAAACGTAAAATGTAAGATTCCATCCTGGTAAGAAGGAAGTTTTCTGCAAAAATCTTCCTGCCATGCGTCAAATCTGTGGTAGCTGCTGACAAGGCCTGCTTTTTGCAGAAGTTTTAAGTCGTCTTCTGTATATTCGATGGATGTGGAGATCTCAATATTAGAACCTTCTTCGTTAAAATCCTCCGGGCGAATGGTATAAACGCCTCCCACTGCCCGTACCGCATCTAAGACAGTCGTCTTTCCGGTATTATTCTGGCCGACTAAAATCAAGGCATTTTCAATATCTGAAATCTGCATGTTCCGGATGGATTTGAAATTCTGGATCTCAAGGCTTTTTATCTGCATGGCTACCTCCTTTGGTGCTGAATGTACTACGGGCTTATGGGGGAGTCAGATTGTATTTATCGTTCATATCCAATGTCAGCAACGCAAGGTTTTTCTGCAAGATTACATAGCAGGGAGCCAGATGTGGCTTTCCCTGCTTGTTTGCGATAATTGTTATAGAACAGCGGCTTACAGGTCGGCGCCATGGTCAATAACAATAACCTGGCCGGTAATTGCAGAAGATTCATCGCCTGCAAGAAACAGGATGGCATTGGCAACTTCCTGCGGCATACATACCGGCAGTGATAAATCGGCATGTTTTGCCATTGCTCCCATCATATCCGGGTCCAGCTCTTCTTTTTTCATACCCATGGTCATCGGAGTTACGACGCTTCCCGGACACAGTGCATTACAGCGTACATTTACGCTGGCGCAGCGCATGGCGATATTTTTGGTCATCCCGATTACGGCCGCTTTGCTGGCCACATAGGCAACTCCGCCGCCGCCAGTATAGCCTGCCACACTTGAAACATTTACAATAGAACCGGATTTTTTCTCAACCATAATTTTTGCGGCTTCTCTTGTAATGTAAAGCGTGCCCTTTGTATTGATGTCAATCAGGGTATCTATGGTCTTGTCCGTTACTTTTTCAATGGCTTCGATTCCATTGTCTACGACGCCGGCATTGTTGATCAGTATATCAATGGAGCCGTATGCCGCCACTGCCTTTTCAATAACGGCTCTGCATTGCTCTTTATCAGAAATATCGCAGGGCACTGCAAGGGCTTCTCCGCCTGCTGCTTTAATTTTATCTGCTACAGCTTCTAACTGTTCTGCTCTTCGTGCTGAAATTACCACCTTTGCTCCCTCTTTTGCAAAAAGCTCGGCTGCGCAGGCGCCGATTCCTGAGTTGCCTCCTGTAATAACTGCGACTTTTCCGTCAAGTCTTCCCATGTTCTTACCTCCTTGGTTTGTTAAAGTTTGATAAATTTTTTGGCTGTCCATATCATGTGGCAGCTTGTTTTCGTTTATTACTATTGGTTATTATAGCATGGAACTATGGATAAAAATAATAAATTTTATATAAAGTATGGGGGATTCTTGAATAGATATATAATGGCTGGCAGGAGTTGTTTAAATTTGGGGAGTGTTCTATTAAATCAGAGGATTGTATGTTATAATTGTGCCGTAAAGTGTAAACGTGGGCTGTTATCTGCAGCTGCAATGATGGATTTCGCCCATAATTTTTAAGCTGGAAGCAACGGACGAGGACTACAAAAAGAAAGGAACTATAATGGAGAAATTTGCGGTAATTGATACGGAGACAAACTGGCATGATAAGGTTATGTCGATAGGCGTCGTAATTGCTGACGCAAAAACCAGGAAAAAAATAGATTCTGTATATTACATTATAGATCCGGAATACAGAGTGGGCGGCATGTATTCATTAGAATTACGGCCGGATGCAGAAGCTGTCCATATAACGAACAGGAAACACATAATGCTGTTTTGGATGCGCGGGATGAATTGGAAATTATGCAATTGCTGGGACATGAGATCAGGGCATATGATATTGCCTGTATCTCGGATAACATGAAAATCTAATTGTTATCAGTTTGCCTATCTTAGAAGGGAGAAGAAGTATGCGTACAGAGGGAAAAGAGATATCCATTATTGGAGCTGCCATTTTGGATGTGCTGGCGGGCCCGGTGCGTGAAGAGCTGTTTTGGCAGGGGACGCAGCCAATGGAGTTTATAACGCTTTCGTTTGGCGGCGACGCCCAGAATGAGGCGGCGGCTCTTGCGAAAATGGGAAAGCGGGTAGAGCTGATCTCAAAAGTTGGGGATGATAAAGCGGGGACGCGGGTTTTGGAATATCTGAAAGATCATGGGATACAGACGGGCAGTGTGAGGGTGGAGCCAGGGCTTGAAACAGGGATCAATATTGTCCTGATTGATAAAACAGGGGAGCGGCATTTTCTGACCAATCCAAAGGGAAGCCTGAGGACGCTTACGGAAAAGGATGTGGAACCTTATCTGGACGCGGCGGCGGATATCGTCAGTTTTGCAAGCATGTTTGTTTCATCATTGCTGGATATTCCGGCAATGGAGCGTATATTCAGACGCATCAAATCCAGAACGGGAAGAATCCTTCTGGCGGATCTTACAACCCCCAAACAGGGAGAACGCTTAGTAGACTTAAACCATCTGCTTCCATACATAGACTATCTGCTGCCGAATGAAACGGAGATCGAGAAGCTTACAGGAGAATCTGATCCGGATCGTAATGCAGAACGCATGATTCAGTCAGGCGTTTCCTGTGCTGTTATAAAACGCGGAAAAAACGGCTGTCTAATCCGTACAAAGCAGGAACGGTATCTGATACCGGCATATCCCATTGCGCATCCTGTGGATACAACCGGAGCCGGAGATTGTTTTGCGGCTGGATTTTTATGGGCGCTTTCGCAGGACATGCCGTTACAGGAATGCGGCCGTTTTGCCTGTGCCGCTGCCTCCTGTTCGGTGGAGTGCGCCGGGGCAGTGGAAGGCATACATTCACTGGAAGAGCCCATGAGGCGGTACCGCTGGCTGTGTGAATGCCAGAGTAAGTGATTTTTACTGTAAAATAACGAGAAGATTAATCAAGGTCTGTCAGAAAGAACTCAGGAAAGGAATCAGACAAGATGAAAGATATGATTTGGAATATAAAAGAAAATATTTCAAAAGTAATAATAGGAAAAGAGGAGGTCGTTCATCTGCTTTTGGCATCCCTTGCCGCGGGAGGCCACGTCTTATTAGAGGATATGCCGGGAACCGGAAAAACCATGCTCGCAAAAGCATTGGCAAAATCAATGGATTTGACGTTTGAACGGATTCAGTTTACGCCGGATTTACTGCCAGGCGATGTGACCGGGCTTTCCTTTTTTCATCAGGGCAAAGGTGAATTTGTTTTTAAAGAAGGCCCGGTTTTTACAAATATTCTGCTGGCGGATGAAATTAACCGTGCCGCGCCAAGAACCCAGTCAAGCCTGTTAGAGTGTATGGGTGAAAAGCAGGTGACTGCAGACGGGGTGACAAGGGCGCTGGAATCGGTGTTTTTTGTAATTGCTACGGAAAATCCGATTGAAACGCTGGGCTGCTATCCTCTTCCGGAAGCGCAGTTAGACCGTTTTATGATGAAAATTCCAATGGGTGGGCTTACTGTGCCACAGGAACGGCAGATGCTGGATCGGTTTATAACAGAAGAACCGATCGAGCAGATACAGCCAGTCTGCGGTCCTAAGGATATTGAAAATCTGCAGAAATCCTGCAGACAGATTTATGTCCATGCGGATTTGCGGGATTATATGGTAAATCTGGCGCAGGCGACCAGGACGCGGGGCGCAGGAGAATTATCCGGCGTAAGCCCCAGGGGAACGCTGGCATTGCTTCGGGCCGCACAGGGCTATGCGCTGGTCTGCGGCCGCAGTTATGTGGTACCGGAGGATATCAAGGCGGTTGCGCTGCCTGTGCTCTGTCATCGTATGATTGCGCCGATGGAAGATGAGCGCCGGAAACGGGAAGTGATACGTGCGCTTTTGTCAGAAGTTGCCCTTCCCACGGAGGACTGGAGCCGATGATTCTTGTGATAGCTGCAGGTTTGTTTCTTGTCTGCGCCGCCTGGATTGTGGTTTACCGCTATTATTGGGATAAGGGACTGTCTGTGTCCATTTCGTTTTCTGGCGATATGGTTCGTGCCGGGGATACGGCAAAGCTGACAGAGGTGATTGAAAACCGCAAAAAACTTCCGGTTCCTGTGATTGAAGTGCGTTTTTCCCTGAAAAAAGGACTTCAGATCCAGGATGCGGAAAATGCCAGTGTCAGTGATCATATTTATAAACGGGATATTTTTGCGGTTCTGGGTATGCAGAAAATTACAAGGGAGATTACGTTTACCTGTGAAAAACGGGGCTTGTATCAAATCAAACAGGTGGAAATCCTGGCATCCTCTCTGCTGTATCAGGAGCAGTATACGAAAGAGATTCTGTTTGGGGATATCTCGATACCTTCTGGGGCAAAGGCACCATCCGGCGGAAATGGGGAAACTCTTTCCTATATGCCAGAGCTGTATGTCTGTCCCAGGCAGACCGCGGTGCAGGATATTTTGTCTGTTTCCATGCATATGCTGGGCGAGCAGCAGGCCAGGAAACATCTCTGTGAAGATTACTTTGCGTTCCAGGGAATACGGGAATATACGCCGCAGGATGCCAGGAAAACAATCAACTGGAACGCTACTGCGAAAACAGGAAATCTGATGGTCAATACGTATGATTCGAGCCTGCGCGGAAAATTTATGATTTATCTGGATGTGGAAAATCCTTCGGTAACAGGCCAGGAAATGCTGATGGAAGAGGGAATTTCCATTGCATCCTCTCTTGCCGGAAAATTGCTTGCGGCCGGGATGGAAACCGGGCTTGCAATAAATGGAGAAAATGGAGAAGCGGCTGTGATTCTTCCGGCGGCAGGGCGGATGCAGTCAGTAAGAATCCAGCGGAACCTGGCAGTCTGTGAAATATACGAGGGAAATCACACGTTTGCTTCTTTATTAGAATCCGGGAAAAAATTACGGGATACCGTGTTTTTATTTATTACAACAGAATTGAAAAACCAGAAATTCATGGAAGATTTTCTGGGACAGGAGGATTCTGGAATCTGGATTTACCTGAAAAGAAAAGCGGATACGCATGTTCCAAAGGGAGGCAGAAGCAATCTGAAGCTATGTGTAAGAGAGGTATGGGAATGAGAAGCAGAATATTGAAAATCAATAGATGGCTGCATAAAACAATTCTTTTGGCGTCTGTGATTCCGGCGGTGTATGCAATGCCCATACGGGATGGAGAAATCTCATTTTGGGCTTTGTTTTTCAAAAGCCTGCTGATTTTTGTTCCAGTGGTTGTTACGGATTTTGGGATTCGCAGGTGTAAGGGGCTTTTTTCCTATCTTCTGGTATGTATGGCGGTGTTTTGCGGAACCGGGATAACTGCATATGGGCTGGGATCATATCGGATGGAAGATCAGTTGTTTTGGGGATATGTCGTTGTTCTTCTGATGGAAACGGTTGGTTTGTGCGTGGGACAGTTTTCCGATCGGATGCGGCAGCAGGAGGAATTTCTGTCCTGTCTGCCAGGAGATCGGGAGGAGGTTACTTTTGCAGTATTTTTCCGGCAGAATCAGAATTTTTGGGACAGGCCGCATCTGTTTTTGCTGTGCTGGTTTTGGGTGGTCTATGAGATGGGCATTTTCTTTGTCAATCCATCGCTTTGTAATCAGGCAGTGGCTTGTACGGCGGTGTATGTAATTTTGCTGGCAGTGTCTGTGTATCTGGATAAAACGGAACGGTATTTATCTTTGCACAGGCATGTGGCAGGTGTGCCGAAAAGCCGGATTTATGGGATTGGGAGAGGGATGATGCTTGTATTTGTATCCCTGCTAATCGTTGGAATGCTGCCAGGAATTCTTCTCTTAAAACAGAGAAAGTATCTGGATATCCGATCCTGGCTGGCGCAGCGCCAGAAGCCTGAGCTGGTGTTGGAACTGGAGGCAGAACAGAACGAAGAGGGAGACGGCGGATGGGATATGCAGCTGATGGAAGAACTGGCCGGACCCATAAAAGAAGCGCCGGAATGGGTGGAGTGGATGTATGATTTGCTGGCGGCAGTTTGTGTCGGAGTTTTGTCGATCCTGGCCTGGCATGGGATTCGGGCGGTGTTTGCAGAGTTTCGGGCTTCGCATGATGAAAATGGGGATTTGGTGGAGGAAATTTTGACAGAAGAGGATGACGTGATGGAATCGCTGAAGCTAAGACGGATACGCAGAAGAAGGAATGGAACGGGCGTCCGGCGAACGTATCGGAGGATGATCCAAACATATAGGAAGGATAAGCCAGAGCCTTGGGAATCTCCAGCGGAGATCGAGGAAAAAGCAGGACTTGCAGAAGATGCGGTAATGCAGGAGCTTCATTTGAAGTATGAGAACGTAAGATATGGAAATGGGGGCGGGTAAAAATTGGAGTGAAAAGAATAAGGTATTTATAAAAAAAATATAAAATATGATTTCTTCCTATGCAACATATAGATTTTATGGTAAGATACATCTAGTATTGTAAACTACATAAAATAGAAAATACAATCACATAATATAGATGTGAAATGTGGATTTCTGGTTGTGTTTTACACCGGATGGCATGGCAGTATTTGTAAAAACGAGGGGAACAGGTGTGAAAAATAACAGGAAAGGCGGTATTGTTGGAGGTAGCAGGATGTATAAAATCATAATTGACAGTTGTGGGGAATTGACAGAAGAGTTAAAATCAGATGGGCATTATATAAATGTTGCATTGGAGATGGAAGTAAATGGAACACGGATCGTGGATGACGAGACGTTTGATCAACAGGATTTTCTGAAAAAGGTAAAAGAGAGCCCGGTAGGGCCAAAGTCTTCCTGTCCCTCTCCGGAACGTTATATGGAGGCGTTTAAAGGGGAGGCAGAACACGTATACGTTGTGACGCTGTCCAAAGAGCTCAGCGGATCGTATAATAGCGCGGTGCTGGCCAAAGAATTGTATGAAGAAGAGTTTGGCAGTGAAAAGAAGATTTATGTGTTTAATTCCAGATCGGCTTCCGTTGGAGAGACATTGATTGGAATCAGGGTGCAGGAGTGTGAAGAAGCGGGCATGACCTTTGAAGAAACGGTTAAAAACGCAGAGGCTTATATTGAGGAGCAGCATACGTTTTTTGTCTTGGAAACATTAGAGACACTGCGCAAAAACGGCAGGCTCAGCAATCTGAAAGCATTTGTTGCCAATGTTTTAAATATCAAGCCGGTGATGGGATCTACGCCCAAGGGTGAGATTTGCCAGCTGGGGCAGGCGCATGGGATGAATAAAGCCTTAAAGCTGATGATTCAGGAGATGCTGGCAGGGCTTACAGACAGTGAGAACCGGATTCTTGCCATTTCTCATTGTAACTGTCCGACCAGGGCAAAAGCAGTAAAGGATGAAATAGAGAAACTGGTTACGTTTAAGAAAATTCTAGTAGTAGATACTGCCGGGATCAGCAGCATGTATGCGAATGACGGCGGGGTTATTATGGTAGTGTAATATGTCAGAATTAAAATATCAGAATATCATTCGGATCATTGAGAATAAGAGACGGTTTGGCAATATGCCAGGCGTTACCGTCAGCGGGAAATTACTGGCTGCAGCAGGCAGTCCCAATCAGGATCTTGCGTTTCTTCATATCGCGGGAACTAATGGGAAAGGGTCTGCTGCAGCCTTTCTATGCTCTGTTTTACGGGAAGCGGGGATTAAGACGGGTGTGTTTACTTCTCCGCATCTGGTGGAGTTTACAGAGCGGATTCAGGTGGATGGAAGGCAGATTTCCAGAGCGGATGCAGCCAGGATTGGAGCATGGTTATTGGATTTGAAGCTGGATCTGCAGCCTACGATGTTTGACTATTGTCTTGCTATGGCGATGATTTATTTTAAGGAGCAGGGCTGTGAGCTTGCGGTGCTTGAGACAGGCCTTGGAGGGCGGCTGGATTCAACCAATGCGGTCGGTGTGCCGCTGGTCAGTGTGATTACAAAGATTGGGTATGACCATATGGAAGTTTTGGGAGATACTCTGGATAAAATCGCCGCGGAAAAAGCTGGGATTTTAAAGCGGGGAACAAGAGCTGTAATCGAAAGCCAGGAGCCGGAGGCATTGGACGTTATTGTTCGGCGTTGTGAGGAGTTTGGCATTCCATTTCAAATTATAGACGTAGGAAAAATTGTTCCGGCAGGAGCCGGATTTTTGTATCCGGGGGAATCGGAATATCAGATGCGGATGCTGGGAGCGTTTCAGAGGGAAAACGCGCTTGCGGCGGCGCTTGCGGCAAGGGAATTGATACAATTGGGGTATCCGGTTACAGAAGAGGCTTTGCATCGTGGGATAGCAAGGGCAGTCTGGAAGGGGAGAATGGAGATTGTAAGCGAAAAGCCGTTTCTGATGATTGACGGTGCGCATAATGAAAATGGGGCTGCGGCTCTGGCAGAAAGCCTTGGAGAGCTGTATCCGGGTGAGAAGTTTCATTTTGTAATGGGGGTTTTGGCGGATAAAAATTATAAACCTATGGTACAGTTGGTGCTGCCTTTGGCTGCAAAGATAACTTGTGTTACGCCGGAAAGCGGCAGGGCGTTACAAGGGGGAGCGCTGGCGGAGTATATCAGGGGATTGGGCGTGGCTGCGGAGAGCAGGGCGGATATCTGTGAAGTTCTTGCCAAGTTGGAGCAGGGGGTTAAGACGGTTGCGTTTGGGTCGTTGTATTTTATAGGGGAAATTCTGGGGAAAAAATCGCTGTAGCCTGTGGGTGCAGCGATTTTTTGAGCTTAATAGCTTTGGTAGAGCTGATAGTTTGGATAAATTGTGTACTATGGTTAAATTTTAATTTTACTGGCAAAATGTTTCAAAAAAATATAGGCAAATTATTTAGATTGTGCTAAAATATTTAAGAACAATTATGCATTTTGACAGTTGCGAAAGGAGGGATGAGAGACTGCGTGTTTAAAGAAAGAGAAAACTGTACAAAATGCAGTGAAAAAGGGGAAGGTGGGTATTAAGAAGAGGGTGTTGGTTGTAACCATGCTGCCTGTGCAGCTATTACAGTGACAGGGAGGAGACGGGAACCATATTATGAAACCGTCAGAGATATGCTGTAATGTCTGTTTAAACACAGGTATTTTGGATTTGATGTTTTTTAAATATCAGATTTATTACAGTGTACACAGGCAGTTGTTAAGCAAAGTATAGTATTAGGTGCTATCAATAATTTTGGAGGAAGGAAATAAATGAGAAGAGAAAAGGCTTTATGGAAAAGAGCCGCTTCGCTTATACTCAGTCTGGCTATGGTGATTACGTTGATGCCAGCTCAGTTTGCGTATGCGGCTGAAGGAGATACTGCTGCGCCTGCAGAGGATGGATTACCTAAGAAGCTGGCGCATTTCAGTTTTGATAATGATATTGTAGACAATACAGTGGATGGAACGGTGAGCCCTGAAAATCCGGCAGTTCCATCGGATGCTGGTGGGAATGGGAAAATTGTTACAGCGACCATAACAGGAAAAGGAGCGAGTATTGATAAAAGTTATAAGAAAGCTGGAGATGGGGCTCTAAAGCTGGATAATCCTTTGTTGGAAGCAGACAAAAATGGAAGAGCTGGTGATTCTGCATATTTGACGATTGAGGGAGAAGATGGAGATAATCTGTTAAGCGGACGGACACAGTTGACGTTTTCTTTCTGGTATAAGACGATGGATAATAAAGCTGCTTGGGCATTTTCAGCTTCGAAAAATAATGAGAAGAATGAATATCCGAAGGAACATTATATAGGATTTATTTTGGAAAATAATGCAGCAGATTTTCAACGCTGGAATAATTCCGATGGCAGGCAGCCTACAATCAAAGTGAGTAATATTACAAATAACAGCTGGAATTATATTACAATAGTTATGGATGAGACTTCTTCACAGGTATATTTGAATGGAGAGAAAAAAGGTTTTCTGGATAATCAGCCAAAGTTGACAGATATTCTGACAGCAACAAGTAAATTGTATTTCGGAGCAGCGAACTGGGGGAACGTTCCAGGAGAATTTTATGGTGGCTGGATTGATGAATTTGATATATATGAGGGAGTTCTGACAGAGGCTCAGGCGAAAGCACAATATGATGCGTTTTTCGAATCTGTTACAGTAAATTTCAAATGTGGCGATACTGTTTTAGAGACAAGAACAGAGAAATGGTATAACGAAGAAGATACCTATACATATGTGCTGCAGGATGCGGATAAGGAACTTTTTATAGGCAATGATGTTTACCTTCGTACGAGTGAACAGACGCTGACAACAGACAAGAACACGAAAGAAATTAACGTTCTTTATGAAAAGGCAACTGTTAATGCGGTAACAGGCACATATACTGCTGATACCCGTGTAGGAATTGCGCCTAAAAATCTTCCCACAGAAGTATCGCTTTCATTGAACGGGACAGATGCAATTATAAAGGCGCCGGTTACATGGAACGTGCCGGAAGCGGCATATGCATCAGTAGGAACGTATAAAATTAAAGGTCAGGTTCTTGGCATAGAAGCAACTCTGACGCTGACAGTCAAGGTCAGAGATGACTATTTGCTGGCAGATTATTCTTTTGATGATGATGATATGGCTGATGCTGTAAATTCTGGGCATCACGGAGTGAAAAAGGGCACTGATGCAGATTCCATAACAATAGAAGAAGGCTTGAAGGGCAATGCATTAAAACTTCCAGGCGGTGCGAAAGGTACAGCATATGTAGAGCTTTCAGATGATCTTCTGAAGATAGACGGCGGTACAGCCAAAGACATTACGATTTCACTGTTTACCAAGAGAGAAACATCTGATTGGTCATGGCCAATGGCACTTCTGTCAAGCAGCACCAGCAATTACCTCGCATTTATAAACAGAGGGGATGGCGCAGCTGATTTCAGAGCTGAGTCTAACTGTGACGGCGGTTCAGTTCAGGCGCAGTACAATGGGGACAGCAATGATTATGAATGGAATCATTTTGCGATTGTCGCAGACAGCACAAATCATAAGCTGACACTGTATAAGAACGGGAAGAAGATGGCGGAAGGTGTAGATGAAAAAGGGAAATTTGACGTTTCAAAGCTGGCAACAGCAGCTGCAAAAAACGAATTGGGACATTCTCCATATAATGACGGTGATTATGCGGGCTATATCGACGAATTTAAGGTTTATAATGTGTTGTTAGAAGCTGAAGAAATTCAGTCTATCTGTGATGAGACGTTATATGAAGAGCAGATTGCAAAGACAAAAGAAGTGCTGGAAATTACTTATGCAGATGGAGAAGATAAAGATAATGTATTGACGAATCTAACTTTGCCAACAACAGGAGCAGGAATTGGAACTACTGTGGAGTGGACAACTGATACAGAAACAGTGGTCAGAGCTGATGGTACAGTAATGCGCCCGTCCAAATTAGTAGGAGATAAAACTGTAAATTTAACAGCAACCATTAGAGCAAAGGGCTATAACAAGACGGGGACAAAGGTATTTACTATTAAGGTAAAATGCTTGGAAGGTATAAGTTTTGAGGCTCTTAAACAGGGAATCAAAGATGCGGAAACTCTCTATGCGAGAGTGGAGTCAGAAAATATTTACAAAGAATCCTGCCTGAAAGAGCTGCAGGATGCCATTACTGCAGCAAAGCTGGTAGCTGCAAAAGAGGAAGAAGCAGATTCTGATGTTACAGAAGCGGAGGTGGATGCAGCTGCGGCAGCCATAAGAGAAGCAGTGAAGAAAGAAATAGAGCTGAAATCCCTAGAGGAACTGGATCAGACAACATTGCTTGCAAGGTATCCGTTGACAAATGACGCAAAGAACGTAGTCAGAGACACCCGTCACGGAACGGCAGGAGAGAAGATCAGTTTCAGCAGAGAAATGGGAGCGACATTTAGTGGGGGATCGCCATTTAGCAGTGCGATTAAGCTTCCGGCAGATGAATTTACGATAGCGAGGCGAATGACATTTTCATTCTGGGCATATGATCAGGGAAATCATAAATCGAACGCATTTGGCCTTGGTTCTGGCGATGTCTTTAGTGAAAACGTGCCAGAAGGTAAAGCGCAGGCACATCTTTTCTATGTCAATACCAACGATAATGGAAACCTGCTCGTAGGCATGAGGACGAAATACTGGAATTCGGGAATAAATGTTACCACGCCTAAGGCACCGGATAACACATGGCAGCATATTGTCTGTGTATTAGACGGTCAGATGCTCACTCTTTACATCAATGGAGAAGAGAAGCTGACACAGGATATGGGTGCGCAATTGACAGATATGTGGAATGCAGATCCGAATACCCGTCATATCTATATTGGAAACTGCGCATATGCAGCTAATAACGATAACGATTATCTGGGAAGCATCAAGGATTTTCGTATTTATAATACTGCTCTTGCCCCTGAGCAGGTAGCTGAAATTAAAGGCTACATGGATGGCCTTTCCATGGAATATGCAAAGAGTGACCTTCTGGCGGCGATGGGTTCCCATCTCGTGAATGGGAAGAACCATGTAAATATTACAACGAATCAGATTACTCTTGTATCAACGGGTGTACAGGGAGAAACCATTACGTGGAAGTCCAGCGACAATGCTACGATAAATGAAGAGACGGGCGCTGTAACCTTTGGAGATGATACAAAGGCTGTGATCCTTACGGCGACGATTAAGCTGGCAGATGAAACAGTAGGAACTGTTGAATTTGAATGTCTGGTGGGAAGACCATCTGAGAATGTTAATGCAAGGGCGCTCCGGGCATTGCTTGAGGAAGCTGACAAGTTGAAGGAGATAGATTATATTCCGGCAGCCTGGGCAGAATACATTGTTGTACATGAACGCGCATTAAGTGTGGTTGATTTTGCACAGAATCAGGCAGAAGTTGACAAAATGGTAGAGGAACTGAAGTCAGCGATGGCTACACTGGAAGAAGCAAGACGTGGAGACAAGACGGAATTATTAAGTGTAATCCAGCAGGCAAACTTACTTAAGGACAGCACCGCTCTTCCTTATCCGCAGGCAGCACGGGATGCTTTACAGATGGCAATCAACAGAGCAAGAGCTGTCAATACCAATACATCAGCAACCCAGGCGATGGTAGATGATGCAGTAGCAGCGCTGAACCAGGCAATTAAAGATTTTGAGGCTACAGTACCGGAAGAAGAAAGACCTGCCGGAACAGAAGAGAAAACTGGCCTTGCAAGCAAGATTGCTGAGGCGGAAGCGCTTATGGATGAAACTAAATATACAGAAGTGGCAATTGCAGAATTTAACAATGTACTTGAGGCAGTAAAAGCGGTTGCGGCGAAAGATGATCTGACCAAGGGAGAGGTTGCAAAAGCATTACAGGATCTTGAGACAGCATCAAATACTCTGAAAGATACAGCAAGCCCGGCATCAAGTGCGGACAAAACAAAGCTGACTGACAAGATTGATGAGGCTGCAGCAGCGGATACTTCCCAATATTCACAGGTTTCTGTTGCAGCATACAGAGAAGCGCTGGATGCCCTCAGGGCAGTAGTAGCGCAGGAAAATGTAACAAAAGGAGAAATTAATCAGGCGCTTGCTGATCTTGAAGATGTAATAGCAGCGCTTGAGGCTACAGCTGATCCGGCGGGAACAGAAGAGAAGAATGAATTAAACGCCAAAATCGTTGAAGCGGCTAAAAAGGATTTGACAAATTATCCGAAGAGCGCTGTTGACAAATACAATGCGACATTGGCAAGTCTCAGAGAAGTTGCAATGAAAGTGGGGGTAACCAAAGGAGAGATTGCCCAGGCGTTGGCAGATTTGGATGCAGCGGTTGCTGAACTGGAGAAATCATCAGGGACACCGGATACAGAGGCGAAAGAACAGGCAAAGACAGAGCTGACAAACTTTATCAATGCCAATAAGCCGGATGGAACTCAGGCAGATTACACAGAGGAAAGCTGGAATGTTTATCAGAAAGCGCTTAGTGATGCAAATGCAATCTTAGAGAATAACGATGCGACAGCTGAACAGATAAAAGCTGTGAAGGATGCATTGGAGCGTGCATTTAATGCACTAAAGAAGGTTCCGGGGACGCAGGATACAGAGGCAAAAGAACAAGCGAAGAAGGAACTGGCAAACTTTATTAATACGAAGAAACCGGATGGTGCTCAGGCGGATTACACAGAGGAAAGCTGGAGTGCTTATCAGAAAGCGCTTGATGATGCAAATGCAATTTTAAAGAATGATAATGCCACAGCTGCACAGATGAAAGCTGCGAAGGATGCATTGGAGCGTGCGTTTGGCGCATTGGCAAAGAAGACTGTGACTCCGCCGGATAATACGCAGTCAGTCAAGGTTTCCTCTATCAAGTTTGCCTCCAAGAGCTATCAAATTGCAGCAGGCAAGAAACTGGATTTGAGCAAGGAAGTGACCATAGCGCCCAAAGATGCAGCGAACAAAAAACTGACGTATTCCATCAACAAAAAATATAGGAAATACGCGTCTGTAAACAGTAAGGGCATTGTAACGACAAAGAAAGCCGGCGCAGGCAAGACTATTACGGTTACGGCTACAGCTGCTGACGGAAGCAAAGTTTCTGGGACAGTTAAAGTTAAGATTATGAAACATGCCGTTACAAAAATTACGGTGAAGAAAAAGACGCTTTCGGTAAAACCGGGCAAAAAGGTTACGATTAAAGCTTCGGTTAGAACAAATGGAAAGAAAGCGAATAAGAAGTTAACATATACTTCTTCTCAAACAAAATGGGCAACTGTCAACAGCAAGGGTGTTGTCAGCGCAAAGAAAGCCGGAAAAGGCAAGACTGTGACAATTACAGTGAAATCGACGGATGGTACGAATAAATCTGTAAAAGTCAAGGTGAAAATCAGTAAGAAATAGAGCTGTTGGTTACTATTCACAGTTGATTTAAACCAAAGGCTTATCCACTAGAAATTTTGAGT
>CAJUPF010000062.1 GCA_910588565.1 uncultured Lachnospiraceae bacterium | reverse complement strand
GCACAAATCTCCCACAAATTGTGACGCACATCTTCCAGAAAGCAATTTTCAAACATGCTCTAGAAACAGAATGGAATTTCAGATACAGGAGAGACGATGGAATATGAAAAATATTACAATATCAGATGTGGCAGAAGCGCTGGGGGTTTCCAAAACGACGGTTTCCCGCGCGATTTCCGGTAAGGGAAGAATCGGGAAAAAGACCAGGGAAAAGGTACTCGCTTATATTGAGGAGCATCATTATACGCCAAATGTAATTGCAAGAGGGCTTGCACAGTCTAAGACCTATAATATTGGCGTTGTAGTTCCGGCAGAATATAATATTACCGATCTTCCGTTTTTCCAGAGCTGTCTGTTTGGAATACAGGAGGTTGCCGCTGGGATGGATTATGATATTCTGCTGATTTTGAGTAATCCGGAGGATACTTCCCGTCTGGAACGAGTTGTTATAAACCGCAAGGTAGACGGTCTGATCCTGATGCGCACCTTTGTGGAAGACAAACAGGCAAATATGCTTGCAAAAAAAGGAATTCCTTTTGTGACAATCGGCGGTACGAACGTAGCTCATGCAGTGTGGGTAGATCAGGATCATAAAAATGCCTGCAAAGAGCTGACGTCACTGCTGATCAGGCAGAAACTGGAACGGATTGCGCTGATAGGCGGAGATGAAAAATATATGGTAACACAAAAGCGCCTGTGCGGGTATCTGGAAGCTTTTAAAGAGGCTAAAGTTCCTGTCAGGAAGGATTTGATTTATCTTGGAATGGACAATCCCGCTCTGCTGGATCAATGTGTGAATGAAATTCTAAACAAACAGGCGGACTGCATTGTGTCCATGGATGATGCTATCTGTGACAATGTTTTAAAGAAGTTCCGCAGAGAGCATATCCATGTGCCGGGAGATATCAAAGCAGCCTCTTTTTATAACAGCTCTATATTGGAAAATCATGTGCCGTCCATTACATCACTTTCTTTTGATGAGAGGGAACTGGGAACGGAGGCCTGCCGCAGCCTGATGGCGCTTATTGAGGATAAAGAGGTTTCGTCAGCGGAACTGCCGGGGTATCGTGTAGTATCCGGGGAATCAACATCTTAAATTCGGTTTCGGGCGCTTTGGACTCCGTCCCAGGGAGGTCAGTGGTTCTGGCATATACGCTCGATTTTTTTGGCTGTTTTCTGCCGCAGGGTTTCTTCTTTGCAAAACAGTTTTAATGAGATATCAATAGCTGCAGGCGTAATATATTTGTTTTGCCTTAAAAATTGAAGATCTTCTTCTGTGGGCTGATCGGACAAAACATGGTTTACAGCGGCATTGAGGCGGTGAAAATACTGGATCAGGCTGTGATAATCGCGGATGTGCTCTAAAATGCAGGTCTGGCAGAGTTCAGTTTCAAAGCTGCAGGTAGAAATAATCTGCATACAGAGACGAAGCTCCCCGGTGACATCCGAAGCTTCCATCAGCACATCCGGACGTTTGCGGTAGCACTCCAGAAAGCAGTTTCCGGCTCCGGCATAATCCTGTTTTTCAAAAAAAGCAGCTAATTGCTCCTTCAGTTTCTTGGTTTCATATTTTTCCCCAACCATACCGACTTTGCATTCGCAGACACGCAGCCTGTGGAACCGAATCCATACGGTTTGTAAAAATTCAGATAAAAATCCAAACAGCCGTTTGGTATAGTCGTTATATCCGGTCATATCCGTGCGTTTCTGCACTTCAAACAGAATATCAAACAGCCAGGTGCAATAGCGGTCATAGTTTTCCTTGGAAGTGATAAAAATATTTCCAAAATAAGTATGCGGGCCATGTACCAGAGTTTCAAACGTATCGGCATAGGCCGGATATTTTTCTTTCAGTACCTGGGCGGTTGTATCCAGATCTTTGATATGATGATTTTCCTGAAATCCGTCATAATAAGAACAGGTCAGTGTCAGAAGCTTTGTTGTAATGATATCATAATCAGAAAGCAGTTTTTCCAATTGCGGTTCGGTAAAAATCGAGGAGGTTTTCACAGAGGAGGCTTCATTTATCAAATAGCGCCTGTAATGGCAGATGCCGATAAAATCGGCAGCGTGATAATTTTTCCAGAGCCAGTACATTCCGGTTAATTCACAGAAGCTGGGATTAAGGGCGGAGATAGAGTCACCTGTGTCATCTCCCAAAAAACCCAGGTCAGAGCTGTTGGCGCGTCCGACATGAAGCGGGATGTACATGGGATCGGACGGGGGTGTAAATGGTTTGTGGGTTATTACGAATATTTTAATGGACATATAATATTAGCCTGCCTTTCCTTATAGTTGCCGAATGGCATAAAGGTATCCTCAGAGAGGGTTTCCTTAAATTGCCGAATGGCATAAAGGTATCCTCAGAGAGGGTTTCCTTATAGTTGCCGAATGGCATAAAGGTATTTTATCATATTATGTTTTGTTTAGCAAAGGGGACGCTCAGACCGTGTGCCTGTGTATCTGCTGACGCGCTCCCGCTCTAAAAGACTGCAGCGGTACTAAGCGTGTGACAATTGCGCGGCAATCGCCACGCGCTAAGTACCGGCGTCTTTTAACGGTCAGAAGATACACAGGCACACGGTCTGAGCTGGCTGTTGGGTTAAGCATCATAAGTTTTGTCAAAAAGGGGGGGTAAATCTGCCTGAATGATCGCTGTCATCCAATAGTCAGCTCAGAACGACCTGCTCTGAGCGTCCCATTTTGACAGCAGAAACGTTTCCGCACACAATTTCCCCCGCTCATAATAATAACAATCGTTACAGACAATACTATCTGCAGCTTCCCTCTTGAAAAACAACCTCCAAATTGCTAGAATCATCTAATGTGAATCTGTTAAAATAAAAAAGGAGAGCCTTTCCATGAACGAAGAATCCTATCTGGAGCTTGTACTCCTGACACTCCATCAGAAAATCGATGAAATCGACGCTAAAATGTCCGGCAATGAAAAAGATATTGCGCATATGCAGGAATATTTCTGGGAAAATTATTCGGAATTTGATGAATACGGATATGAAATGTATGACAACAGCGCTGCGTTAAAATCCCGTGTCAAAGAACAGGGTGAATATACCAAAGAACGATGCAGATATGAAAAAATGCTGTATTCCCCTTATTTTGCCAGAGTAGACTTTTGCTATGAGGGAGAAGATACACCGGAAGTCTACTATATTGGCATTGGAAATCTTGCAAAAGGCAGAGCTGCAGACCCGTATGTCTTTGACTGGCGGGCTCCGGTTGCAAGCCTGTTTTATGATTATGACAAGGGGCCTGCCAGCTTTGAGGCGCCAGGCGGAACCATGCATGGAGAAGTGACAGTAAAGAGGCAGTATAAAATTAAAAACGGCAGAATGGTCTATATTTTGGAAAATGATATAAATATCGACGATGAAATTCTGCAGCAGGCGTTATCCGAACATGCAGACGCCAGATTAAAAAGCATTGTTACCACCATTCAAAAAGAGCAGAATAAAATTATCCGGGATCAAAGCCACAGGATACTGGCGGTACAGGGATGTGCCGGGAGCGGTAAAACCTCTGTAGCGCTGCACCGTATTGCATATCTGCTGTACCATAACCGCAAAAATTTAAGCGCCGCACAGGTGTTAATCCTTTCTCCAAACAGTATATTTGCCGACTATATTTCCAGAATCCTGCCAGAACTCGGAGAGGAAAATATCTGTGAAATGACCTTTGATTACTTTGCTTACCGGGAACTGCAAAGCTGCGGAGAAGCGGAAGACCGCTATGATGAAATAGAGAAAATGCTCCACAGTAATGAGCCGGAAGCGTATTTTCTGGAAAAATCCTTAAAACCTGCCACCAGGGAAGCCGGTTATAAACAGACCAAAGACTATATAGAGGAATTAAACGGTTACATTTTAAGCCTGGAATGGGAGCTAATGAATATCAAAGATTTTCATTATGGAAAAATAGAAGTAAAAGAATCTGAGATTTCCGATTTGTTTTACGAAAAACTGGCAGATGTGCCGATTTTAAGCCGTATGGAAAAAATCGGGGAATATATCATTGACGCGGAAGAAACCCTGCGGGATAAAAATATGAGTGATGAGGAAAAACAGGAAATATTTGACCGTCTGAATAAAATGTACCGGACAAGAAAATTAAAAAGCCTGTACAATCATTTCCTGACAGAATCCGGAAGGGATCGCCTGGATACATCAGACGGTATTCTGCGCTATGAAGACGTCTATCCCCTGTTATACCTGAAATACGCCGTAACAGAGATGCCGGTGCGCCGTGAGGTAAAACACCTTATTATTGATGAAATGCAGGATTACACATATCTGCAGTATGTCCTGCTTGGAAAAATGTTTGACTGCCCTATGACAATTCTGGGAGATAAAGTGCAGACCATGGCCGCCAGCCAGCAGGATGTGTTCCGCTTTCTCCCGAAATTATTCGGCAAAAACGTACACTGTGTCTATTTAAATAAAAGCTACCGCTCCACCTCAGAAATTACAGAATTTGCAAACAGTTTTATCGATGAAAAAAAGACACAGACGGTAGAACGCCATGGTGAAACGCCGGCCGTTTATCCATGTGAATCCAAGACAGCCATGTATCGGCATATGGCTAAAGACATTCGTTCCCAGAAGGATGCCGACACTCTGGCAGTGCTCTGCCTAGATGCCGACAGTGCAAAAGAGACGGCAGAAAACCTGCGCAAACAGCTGAACGGACAGGAAGTAGCCCTGCTGACCAAAGACAGTATGAATTTTCAGCGGGGGATATCTGTTATGCCATTCTATCTTGCAAAAGGATTGGAATTTGACGCCGTATTTATACCGGATATGCAGAACTACGATTTGGAGGCAAAAAATGCTCTCCACAGACAGGCTTTGTATATCAATGCGACAAGGGCGCTGCATATTTTGAAATTGTATCAGTGCGTATAAGAATTTATTGGATTGTATTTTCCTGAAATAGGTGGTAATATATAGGTAGATTTATATTGGATTGAGAAGTTTTTTCGGATATTACAGGGGGAATCAGTATGTTTACCAGAATAGATGAGGACTTGCAGCATTATTGCCTCGCAATTCAGGGGAAAGATCAGATAAGGGAAAAAGATATCAGGGATTTGCTGGAAGCCTACCGCATTAAGTATGATGTAGATATTGTCTATATCGGAGAGACGCTGCCAGACCACAGAGGCATCCTGTTTACCCATATGAGTTTTTCCAAACCTCAGTACAATTTCCTGGGCAAAACACATTTTTTTCCGGCTGGCAAAGACCTGTCAGCGGGTTTATACGATAAAAATGGCCTGTGCATGGAGAGCCTGGAGTCTCTGGGACCCAAGACAGACGCTTCTGTAATTCATTATGGAATTCTGCATGGCAGCGAATGTGATGGAAATATCGGCATGATAGATTTCCAGAAAAGACGGGTGTGGACAAAAGAAGAGTGTGCTGCAGTCCAGAAACTGGGACGTCTGCTGCGCAGTGTTTTCTATATGGAGCGGGTAGACAAGGTACATGCGGAAGAGCAGAAGCGGTCAAAGCAGCAGCAGCGGCTGCTTGAAAATTCTTATGAAGTTATTGCCAGCCTAAGCAGCGATTACAATTTTATCGGACTGATCAATGCAAAAGACCGTCAGATGTCCGTATTTAAAGCAAACCGTGATTCCGAAGAGGTTGCCACCCTAGCCAGTAAAAGTGATTATTACGAGGCGGTTTCTGCGTATCTGGAGTATGTCTACGAAGAAGATAAGGAGACCTGGACGGTTTCTACCAGCTTAGAACATGTACTAGAACAGCTATTGACAGAAAAGATTTATTATATCAATATCCGAACCGGTACCAGAGAAAAGACAGAATACGTCCAGTTCTGTTTTTCCAAAATCGAACGGAAAGGCCGGGACGTCCAGGTCGTACTTGCCAAACGGGTGATTACCGGAATGATTGAAGCGGAATTAAAGCAGCGTATGCTGGTAGAAAATGCCCTTGCCCAGGCGGAACGCGCCAATGCGGCCAAGAGTTCGTTTCTTTCCAATATGTCCCATGATATCCGGACGCCGATGAATGCGATTATCGGATTTACATCGCTTGCAATGAAACGCATCGATGAGAAAGAGAGGGTCAGGGAATATCTGGAAAAGATTATGTCTTCCGGCAATCATCTGCTGCAGCTGATCAATGATATTCTGGATATGAGCCGTATTGAAAGCGGCAAAGTCCATATGGAGGAGCAGCCCTGCAGCCTTCCTGAGATTTTGGAGGAGCTCAAAAGCATGATACAGATGAATGCTGCTGCAAAAAAGCTGGAATTTACGGTTGAAATGGCGGATGTATTGCATGAAGATATTTTCTGCGACAGGCTGCGTTTGAACCAGATTTTTCTGAACCTGCTCAGTAATGCGGTTAAATTTACGCCGGAAGGCGGCAAAATACATATGCGTATGAGGGAAAAACCATGCGGCAAAGAGGGCTGCGCACAGTATGAATTCCTTGTCAGGGATACCGGAATCGGGATGAGCAAGACGTTTGTTGAGCATATTTTTGAACCGTTTGAACGGGAGCGGACTTCTACGATAAGCGGCATTCAGGGAACCGGCCTGGGCATGGCGATTACGAAGAATATTGTGGATCTTATGAATGGCGCCATAGAAGTACACAGCAGGCAGAATGAGGGGACGGAATTTATCGTTTCACTTACACTCCGTCTGCAGCCGTCAGAAGATCAGGAGGCAATTGTAAGTGCAGAGGAAGCAAACGATGCTGCCGAAAAACAGCCTGCGCCGGAGTATGTGGGTGTGCGTATTTTGCTGGCGGAAGACAATGAACTGAACCGGGAGATTGCGACAGAGATTCTGGGAGAAGCGGGTTTTGTGATTGAAACAGCCGAAAACGGCCAGATTGCCGTGGATATGGTAAAACGGTCCGCGCCGGGATATTACAGGCTGATCCTGATGGATGTGCAGATGCCGGTTCTCAATGGTTATGACGCTACAAAAGCGATCCGGGATCTGGATGATATACAGCTGGCTGCCATACCTATTCTGGCAATGACTGCCAACGCTTTTGAAGAAGATAAAAGGAATGCGCTGGAATGCGGGATGAACGGGCATATTGCCAAACCGATCGATGTGGAGATACTGTTTGAGACACTGAATGATATTTTATTAAAATGGAGATAAGATTTGATCTATATAGTTACCGCGATGTACTGTGAGGCACAGAGCCTGATCGCATATTTTCATCTGAAAAAAGATACGGCGCATACCCGGTTTCAGGTGTTCTGGAAGGAAGAAGCCGGGATACGCCTGATTATTACCGGGACAGGGGAGATTGCCGCAGCTGCGGCTGTGAGCAGTATCTGTACGGAATACGGCGTGGGTCCTGGGGATTTTCTGGTAAATATCGGCGTATGCGCAGGTTCTGAGGATGGAATGTTTTTATGCAGCAAAATAACAGAAGAAAGTACAGGGAAGACATTTTATCCGGATATGCTGTACCGTCACGTCTTGATGCCATTCGGCAAAGAAAAGGTAACCCCCTCCGGGGATACCTTGATGCCATTCGGCAAAGAAATGGTAATTGTAACAGGGATGCAGCCGCTTTTGTTTGGGGGGTGTGTTTCACAGTACGGCACTGGCGGATGCGGCGCGGCCAGCCAGGAACGGCTGCGGCTGCAGGACACTTTGTACGATATGGAAAGCGCGGCTATTTATCAGGCGGGCTCTTATTTTTTTGGCCCGCATCAGATGAGTTTTATAAAAATTGTATCCGATCGGGGAACAGCTGCGAGCGTTACGCAGGAACAGGTGGCGCGGCTGTTTGAGGATAAGATAGAAGAGATTGCTTTATATCTGCGCCAGCTGCAAAAAATTGCATCGGATCAAACGGAACAGGCGTCCATATTTGGGGAGGATTTTACTGCATGGACAGAAAAACTGTGCCAGGATATGCATTGTTCCCAGGTGATGAAGGCTTCCCTTTTGCAGCATATCCGCTACCTGGCCTTATCTGGGGTGGATTATGCCGCTGCAGCAAAGGAGATGTACCGGGAACAGAAGCTTCCCTGCCGGGATAAAAGAGAGGGAAAAATCCGTCTGGAAGAATGGAAAAGAATCATACAGAAACCTTCTCCCAGAATATCCAGGAGCCGTTTGGCTAACAGAAGGAAACCCTATTATCATTCGTTTTTTTCTCATATCTATGTGGAAAAATCGGTAAGAGATCATCCCAGGACGAAAAGGATAATAGAACAGTTCCCGAATGCCCATGTGATTGAAATCGATCATTATAAGGATGTATTTTGCCGCAGGGGACAGAATTATCTGCTGCAGCATCAGGCGCAGAATCTGATTCTTGCGCAAAAAACGGGAAATCTGATCTATCCGGGCGCACCTGTCTGTCAGAGTTTTGGAAATGAGCATTTTTATTATA
The DNA here is from genome assembly GCA_910588565.1 of uncultured Lachnospiraceae bacterium. Classification (GTDB taxonomy): domain Bacteria; phylum Bacillota; class Clostridia; order Lachnospirales; family Lachnospiraceae; genus Roseburia_B. The sequence continues at coordinate 9,340 of CAJUPF010000062.1, read as the reverse complement.
CATCCTGTATGATGAACTGTATTTACGATTGCGAATACTGCTATTTAAAAGGAATGTATCCCTCCGGGAATATTGTGGTTTTTGTAAATCTGGAAGATTATTTTGAAAAAATCCGGGAAATTCTGGCGCGTCATGCGGTGTACCTTTGTGTGTCCTATGATACGGATCTGCTGGCGCTTGAGCGGATTTGCGGATATGTGGGAGAATGGCTTTTGTTTGCCAAAACACAGGAACATCTAAAGCTTGAAATCCGTACAAAATGCGCGGAACAGGCATTTTTTGAATCAATGGAAGAGAATCGCAGGATTATTTATGCGTTTACCATATCCCCGCAGCAGGTGATTGATGCGTATGAGCATGGGACGCCATCGCTTGAGAAACGGATTGACTGTGCGGCGTTTGCAGCGCAGAGAGGCCATCCGGTCAGGCTTTGTTTTGATCCTCTGATTTATTGTCCGGAGTGGAAAGAGCAGTATGATCATATGCTGCAGCTGGTTTTTTCCAGAATGCAGGAGAAGGATATCCTGGATGTCAGCGTAGGTACGTTCCGCATTTCGCAGGAATATTTGAAAAATATGAGAAAACAGGCGCCTGATTTGGCAGTGGTGCAGTTTCCCTATATCAATCATGGCGGTGTATACCAGTATCCTGCAGAACTGGCGGAAGAGATGGAACAGTACCTGATGAAGGAATTGCGGAAAATGATTTCGGAGGAGAAGATATTTTTATGGGAAAAACAGCAATCGTAACCGGAGCGTCTTCCGGTATTGGGCGTAAAATCAGCAAAACGCTTTGCTGTCTTGGCTATGAGGTATTTGGAATCGGCAGAAGTTTTGAGGCGTCAGAGACAAAAAACTGTGCAGAGGGCAGGTTTTATCCGGTGGTTTGTGATATTCTCGATACAAACCGGCTTGCGGATGTGGTTAAAAAAATTGCAGCGAACGGACAGGTTTCTGTATTGGTGAACAATGCCGGATGCGCTTATTACGGGCTGCATGAAGAACTGAATCCAAAGAAAATCCAGCAGATGGTACGGACGAACTTAGAAGCGCCGATGATTCTGACACAGCTGCTGCTGCGGCAGCTAAAAGCAAATAAGGGGTATGTGATCAATATTTCTTCCGTCACAGCCATATCTTCAAATCCTCATGGCTGCGCTTATGGCGCAACAAAGGCGGGGCTTTCTGGTTTTACCCGCAGTTTGTTTGAGGAAGCAAGGAAATATGGCGTAAAGGCAGTTACGATTTCTCCTGATATGACGGATACCAATCTCTATCGGAATGCGGATTTTGGGGTGGGGGAGGAAACAGAGTCTTATCTTTTGCCAGAGGAAGTGGCAGAGGCGGTGGAATTTGTTTTAAGCCAGCGGGAGGGCGCCGTAGTGACAGAAATTACGCTGAAACCCCAGCTGCATAGAATAAGAAGGAACTAATTGGATGTCATACTGATGCGGCATTTTCAAACACCAACTATGTAATAGGCTCGTTCTTTTAGAAATTTTTCAACATCCGGATTTATTTCACATAAAAACTCGGAGAGGAGTTGAAGCAATTCTGTAACAGTTCAGCCTGCAGCTGCGCACTTGCTGCGCAGTTAGCAGCCGATACAGCAGAATTGCCAAGAATCTGGCTCCTTTGCCGCAGGCAAACTTTAAATGAGCCAGATTCTGTAACAGCGAAGCCGGAAGGCTGAACTGTTACGCAATTCTTCCTCTCCGAAATTTTTCTCATTGAAAAACTAGCGGCAAAGTTCCTCAGCCAGCGCTTCAATGGCAGTTTTGCTTTCTTCATTTAATGCGGACATAATTTTGACCGTGGTATCTGTAAATGTCAGTTCTTTGCATCCTTCCAACATATTCCGCATAGTCTTTGCAGCAGTGGGCGCCCAGCTGCCGTTTTCGATCAGGCCGATTGTGCGTTTCTGATAGTTGCGTTCGGTCAGATTGTGGATAAATTCACGCATAAACGGGAATACATCGTTGTTATATGTCAAAGTGGCGAGAACCAGTTTGCCGTAGCGGAACGCGTCTTCCACAGCTTCCGCCATATCGCAGCGAGCCAGATCGTTCATTATAACTTTCGGGCATCCTTTTTCTTTTAACTGCTCTGCCAGAAGCTCTGCGGCTTTTCTGGTATTGCCGTAAACAGAAGCATAGGCAATGACAACGCCTTCTGTTTCTACAGAATAGGAGGACCATGTGTTATAAAGATCCAGATAGTATCCTAAGTTTTCCTTTAAAATTGGTCCGTGGAGCGGGCAGATAGTCTGAATATCCAGTCCGGCAGCTTTTTTCAGGAGATTCTGTACCTGTACGCCGTATTTTCCAACGATTCCGATATAGTAACGGCGGGCTTCACATGCCCAGTCTTCCTCCACATCCAGTGCGCCGAATTTGCCGAAGCCGTCGGCGGAGAAGAGGACTTTGTCATATGCGTCATAAGTAACAATTACTTCCGGCCAATGTACCATCGGGGCAGCTACAAAATGCAGTATGTGTCTGCCAAGAGATATGGTATCGCCTTCTTTGACTACGATCTGCCTGTCTGCAAAATCTGTGCCAAAAAATTGCTTCATCATAACAAACGCTTTTGCGCTTGATATAATTTTTGCGTCCGGGTAAGCTTCCATAAAGTATGTGATATTGGCGGAATGATCCGGTTCCATATGCTGTATAATCAGGTAATCCGGGGATTCTGAACCGACAGCGGCTTTTACATTGTCCAGCCATTCGTCTTTGAAATTGGCATCCACTGTGTCCATTACGGTGATTTTTTCATCCATAATTACATAAGAGTTGTAAGCCATACCGTTTTCCACCAGGTATTGTCCCTCGAACAGATCAATTTCGTGGTCATTGACACCGACGTATTTGATATCGTTTGTAATTTCCATTTTGATACGCTCCTTTGCTTAGATAAAAATAATAGATAACATCTGCCAGTAATTCGGCGGTGTCATTATATCACAGGGAGGGATTTCCTGCAATCATTTCAGCAAACTAATTCATATCCCAGATCCTGCAAAAGCTCATTTGTTTCCAGAATAGAATGCTTCCGCTGCAGGGCAAAAATAAGGATGCTGTCACGCTTATTCCGGGGATAAAGCGGTGGATAGCCGGTAGATTTTAACAGGAGCTGCGTCTTTTCAAACCCCAGCGTTAGTCCAAAGCATAATGCGAGAACCTTATCGCGTGACGGCAGCTTCTGGCCGGAGAAAATCTGGTAGCAGTATGTCCGGTCCAGGCCGGAATTTCGGATGCATTGGCTGCGGGTAATTTCACTTTTGGCAAATACTTTGTCAAGGTAGAGATGGAGTGGAAGCGTTTTAAAATTTTCATCTTCCTCCAGAAGAAAGGAGTCTATTTCTGCTGTCTTTTGTAAGGTTTTTAAAAGTTCTTCCGTAGTTTTCTTCATAGAAATACAGGTGTCCTTTGCGAGTGATGGTTACTTTTTACTCCCACGCCAATCACTTGCTGATTGGCGATGGGCAAAAGCGTAAATTCATAGAAGGCAGCCGTCCCTTGCCGTCAGGCAGCTTTACATGGATGGCCATGAATTGCTTTATGGGCAATAGTTGACGGATGCGCGTTTTGGCGCGTATAATATCTGTCGATAGGATGGCGTATGTATCATAATACGGGATGAAACAGAAAAAAGCAAGCATTTTCAAATATACTCGAACGTATGGAGGGAAGAGATAAATGAATGGGGAAGAAGCGAAGAAGATTGCCATGCCCGACAGGAACCGTTCTCTGGCGGAGGAATATATAGACAGTACCTATCAGATACTGACTGGCATGGGACGGGAAGACGGGAGCCGGACTATGCTTGTGCAGCACAGAGCCAGCGGAAGGATAGCTGTCCAAAAACAGGTCTTTGAAGAAAGCATCAGCATATACCAGAATCTTCGTCAGGTGAATCATCCGAATTTGGTGAAAATTTATGAAACCTGCCAGGGAGAGGGGAAAGGCATTGTTATCGAGGAATTTATCAGCGGGGAGACCTTGGAATCCAGGCTCGAAGACGGCTGCCTGTCGGAGGAGAAGACGACAGAATATACGATGCAGATTCTGGATGCACTGCAGGAGATACATGCGAGAAATATTATCCATCGGGATCTTACGCCTTCCAATGTGCTGATATCTTCCGACGATGTGATAAAGCTGATCGATTTTGGAATTTCCAGAAGCTGGAAGGAGAACAAGACAAAGGATACGGCGATACTGGGAACGGTAGGCTATGCTTCTCCGGAACAGTTTGGATTTCTGCAGACGGATATTACTACAGATTTTTACGCATTGGGCGTATTGATCAATGTCATGCTTACCGGGGCGTTTCCCAATGAAACCATGACAGACAGTAGAAGGCTGGGAGAGATTGTAAGGAAATGCACGCAGATAGATCCGGCGAAACGCTACCAGTCGACAGAGGAAATCCGGCAGGATCTGACTGACAAAAAGCGTTCTAAAAGCCCGGCAGAGCAAGAGGAGGATGCATCTTTTGTACCAGGATTTCGGAGTAATGTTGGATGGAAGAAAACTGTCGGAGCAGCCGGGTATCTTGTGATGGCGCTCTATGCATTGGGGAGCGTCTTACAGTCATATACCAATATAATTGCACTGTTATTGGAAGCGGTGTCTTTGCTTCTTTTTCTGTTGACATTCTTCGTGGGAAGCAATTTTCTCAGATGGGATCGGAGGATGCCGATAATACGCAGCCAGCCGCGGGAAGTGAAGATAATGATTCGTATATTTTTGTGCATGGCATTGTTTCTCTGCGCGGCTGGACTGGATTCGTATGTGAAATATGAGATTTTAAATCTGCCCAGAAGCAGTGGTACATAATATAAATGTATGCTGGCAGCATACCAATGGAACGGAAGCTTCGGATAAAATAGAATTTATCCGGAGCTTTTATTTTGCGCTGTGTTTCAAAATCAGCTTTGCCATTTCAAGAATCAATTCCTGTTCTGCTTCAGACGCAGAGGACAGAAGTTTCAGCCAGAGTTTTTCCCTGGAAGAAGGAGAAGAGGAGATAGAATCCATAAGAAGGTAATCGATGGAAACATCTAAAAGATTGGCGAGATCAATTAATTTTGACAAAGTAAGCGTCCGTTCCCCACGTTCAATATAACCCATATAAGTTGTAGAAACATTCAGCTTTTCTGCAAGCTGTTCCTGTGTAAGATTCTGATTCAGGCGTTCCTGGCGGATACGTGTTCCGAGTGCTGTTCGATTCATGGCGGCTCCTGTAATTCAAGACGTTTGATACTCTTATTTTAATCGTAAGCGAAAAGAATATTAACAAACTATTAGTTTTCTAAATGTTAACTATTAGTTGTATTTTGGAGAAAAGGATGTTATACTGGTTTTACTTGGGGTAAGTTCAGATACGGATTAAAATGCCCCGGATAAAAAACTACATAAAAAGAGGAGGAAAAGTTGTGGCAGGAAAAAGGAAAATGAGTGAAATCCTGGTATTTCTGGCGCTGCTGGTGATGGCAGTATCTGGCTGTTCTGGCACACAGTCCGGGGAGACTGGAAAAAAAGCGGTCAATGCAGGCAGCAAAGAACCGGAACAAGAGGAAGGAGGGACAGAACAAAGTGCGGATGGGAACGAGGAGGCAGACGGGCACACAGACGATTCGCAGGAAGCGGCGGATGCTTCAAAAGATGCGCAGGTAAAAGAACAGACGCTGGTGGATCAGGATGGTATTAAGATTACGCTAATGAGCCTGGAGACGGGATTCCTGGGGCCGGAGCTGAAACTGCTGATTGAGAACGGTACCGATCAGGGACTTACCGTACAGACCAGGGACAGTTCTGTAAATGGAATTATGACAGAGACGTTATTTTCCTGTGATGTAGCTGCAGGAAAAAGCGCTAATGACGGGATTACCTTTATGAACAGTGAGCTGGAAAAGGCGCAGATCAGTGTCCTGCAGAATTTTGAACTTAGCTTTCATATCTTCAATTCAAAGACCTGGGATACGGTGCTGGATACGGACACAGTTATGATTTCTACCAGCTTAGATGGCAGCGAGGAGCAGGCGCTGGATGACAGCGGAGTTCTCTTATTGGATCAGGACGGCGTCCGGCTTACAGTAAAGGAAGCGGACAGCGAAAGCAGCTTCTGGGGAGCGGATATTTATATATATGTAGAAAATAATACAGAAAAGAATATTACCGTCCAGGCATCCGGTGTTTCCATCAATGGATTTATGGTAGAACCGTATTTTTCCTGCGACGTGGCATCCGGCAAGAAATCCTATGATTCCATTACGTTTCTGGAAAGCGAGCTGGAGGAGAACCATATTCAGAGCATTGACAATATGGAGCTGAGTTTCCGGGTGTTTGAGAGCAATAGTTTTGACACAATATTTGAAACGGAACCGCTTAAGGTAGAATTTGAAAAGACGGAAGAATAAGAATACAGAGGAGGAATTTTAAAATGAAAGTATGGAAACTTGTATCAGGTATTTTATCGATTGTGCTTTTTTTTCTGGTTATGTTTCAGTCCTGCGCGGCAGGCCTTGCCAATACATTGAGTGAAAATGGGGAATCCGGCGGAAGCGCGGGAGTCGTTGTATCTATTATGCTTCTGGCGGGAGGAATTGTATCAATTGCAACAAGAAAAGGCGGGAAAGGCGGAAATATTGCTTTGATTGTTATTTATGGCATAGCGGCGTTGACAGGATTTGCATTGGCAGGCAGCTTTGCGGATTTGACCATTTGGGCTGGATGGTGCTTAATCTGTGCCGTATTGGCGGTTGTTTCGCTGATAAAAGGGAATAAGGAAAAAGAAACGGAGATGTAATACAAAGTGACAGGCCTGACGTATCAATCGTCAGGCTCACTGGCTGTTTTAGCAGGGGATTGGCAGGATTATTTATCTCCATAATGTCCCCGGCAGTGTGCGATATAGAGCCGCCCGTCTTCCATGTGGTAGACGAGGCGGTCTTTATCGTTGATGCAGCGGCTGTATTCACCCTGCAGGCTGCCAGTCAGAGGTTCGGGCTTTCCGATCCCGTCCATGCAGCCGTTCCGCTCAATATCTTTGATGAGCTGATTGATACGCTTTAATGTTTTTTTATCCTGCGTCTGCCAGTAGAGGTAATCGTTCCATGCATCGTCTGACCATATTTTTTCACTCATCTTCCACCTCGATCAGTTCATGTGCGGTGCCTTTTCCAGCCTTTAATTCCTGTACGGATTTCTTTACATAGGCCAGGTTGTTCTCCGAGAAAAACGGATCAGGAGCCTGGGCGATCTCAAACGGGATGCGGTTCTCGCGTAAAACAGCTTTCACAAATAGATTAATCGCGGTAGAGGTATTTAGCCCGACATTGGAGCAGAAGGCATCAAAGCTGGCCTTGTCTTTTTCGTCTACTCGTGCGGTTAAGGTTGCCAGTGCCATAGATATCTCTCCTTTCGTATTAAAATTGTAATAATTATAGCACTATTGTATGCTAAAAGCAAGCTAATGTATTACAAAAAGATGGTATTTCTGAAAAACTAGTGTTCCATCCAGTCAATAATTGCACTTTCAGCGCCTGATATTTTGTCAGCCTGCAGTTGTGCAGTTAGCAGCCAATAAAGCACAATAGCCATGAAGCATCTGGTTCCTCGCCGCAGGCGAATTTGAATGAACCAGATGTCTGTAGTAGTGAATCTATCTGAACTGTTACAAAGATTTACTCATCAAAAATACTGACAATCTCCCCATCCAGTATCCGGTTCGTATTTTTCACGGCACAGAAATTCCCGCACATGCTGCAGGTATCCTCTTTTTCCGGTTTTGCTTCGCTGCGGTAGCGGCGGGCTTTCTCCGGGTCCATGCTTAACCGGAACATTTCTTCCCAGTCCAGGCGTTTCCTGGCCTCGCTCATCTGATAATCCCAATCTGCCGCATGTGGAAGTCCCTTTGCGATATCAGCGGCATGGGCGGCGATTTTGGCGGCGATAATTCCTTCTTTTACATCCTCCGCATTTGGCAGGCGCAGATGCTCCGCCGGGGTGACATAGCACAGGAAAGCAGCCCCGCAGGATGCGGCGATCGCTCCGCCGATTGCGGATGTAATATGGTCGTAACCGGGGGCAACGTCGGTTACCAGAGGCCCTAATACATAAAACGGCGCGCCATGGCACAGTGTCTTCTGGATCTCCATATTTGCGGCAATCTGCTGCATTGGCATATGCCCGGGGCCTTCGATCATCACCTGGACGTCTTGTTCCCAGGCGCGTTTCGTAAGCTCTCCTAAGGTAATCAGCTCTTCAATCTGCGCCGTATCCGTAGCGTCTGCAATGCATCCGGGACGGCAGGCGTCGCCTAAGCTCATGGTAATATCATATGCACGGCAGATATCCAGAATCTCATCATAATGCTCAAAAAACGGATTTTCCTTCCCGGTCATTTCCATCCAGGCAAACATAATGGAACCGCCGCGGGATACGATATTCATCAGACGTTTGTTCTGCTTAAAACGCGCAGCTGTGGCACGGTTCATACCGCAGTGGATGGTCATAAAATCTACGCCGTCTTCCGCATGCATCCGCACGATATCCAGCCATTCTTCCGACGTGATTTCGCCCAGGGGTTTGTGGTAATAGACAACGGCGTCATAGATTGGAACTGTGCCAATCATCGCCGGGCATTCACTGGTGAGTTTGCGGCGGAAGCTCCTGGTATCCCCATAGGAACTCAAATCCATAATCGCTTCCGCACCCAGTTCCACGGCGGAACGTACTTTTTCATATTCCATGTCAATATCTTTCCAGTCGCGGGAAACTCCCAGGTTTACATTAATCTTTGTGGTCAGCCTGGCGCCTATGCCGTTTGGGCTTAAAGAAGTATGCTTTTTATTGCAGGGAATAATGACGGAGCCCTTCGCAATCGCTTCCTGCAGCTTTCTGGCGTCCCAGTGTTCTTTTTTGGCGACAAGTTCCATTTGCGGCGTTATGACGCCCTTTCTGGCAGCATCCATCTGAGTTGTGTAATCAGACATAATTTTTCCTCCTTGATGTTATTGGGCGCTCCCAAACTTTCGCTGCGCCAGATGTGACAGCTGGCGATACGGAAGTTTGGGAGGCTGTTATGCTCACGGCATATGAAATTTGCAGTGAGTATGGCGTCAGCCGCAAAATTCCTTAATGCGGCTGTGCGCGTCTGGCTATGTAAGGGGCAAAATATTCTGCTCCTTAGCAGGCGCTGCGGCAGAACGCGGCATTTGCAGCCTGCCGCCGGGGTGTGGAATTGTTTTTCGCTTTTGCCGCACAGCGTACCGGCGGGCAAAACCGAAAACATCCGCTCATGAAAAAAACTGCGGTATGCCTGGCAGATAC
>CAJUPF010000061.1 GCA_910588565.1 uncultured Lachnospiraceae bacterium | reverse complement strand
CTACCATTGCAAATCCGCACTGCATAAAAAATACCAATGCTGCTCCCATCAAAAAACGTTGGGAATATTACTATGAAGAATTTAATGGACTTTTGCATTGGCACAGTTGCATTCTACATACTGGGCTATAATCTGCTCTGCGGGGAAGGGACGCTGTTTGGCTGGGGCTTAAATCCCTTTGCAGATTTTGCGCAGACAGACTGGTCGAATTTCGTGTTCAATCTGGTGTTCTGCGCAACGGCAGCTACCATTGTCTCCGGCGCTATGGCAGAGCGGACGAAGTTTATCACCTATTGTATGTATAGTTTTGTAATCAGCCTGCTTGTGTATCCGGTGGAGGCACACTGGGTATGGGGTGCGACGCCCTGGCTTACGGATATGGGCTTTACAGATTTTGCCGGTTCTGCCTGCATTCACAGTGTCGGCGGCGTAACTGCTTTGATTGGCGCGGCAATGCTTGGCCCCCGTATTGGCAAGTATGATAAAAATGGAAATTCCAGGCCGATTCTGGGACATAATCTGGTGTTGGGTGCGTTAGGCGTATTTATCCTGTGGTTTGGCTGGTATGGGTTTAACGGTGCAGCGGCATCCGATACACTGCAGTTGTCACAGATATTTGCGACTACAACGATTGCTCCTGCGGCTGCAACCTGCACGGCAATGATTTATACCTGGATTCGCAACGGCAAGCCGGACGTTTCCATGTCCTTGAATGGTTCGCTGGCAGGTCTGGTGGCGATTACTGCCGGATGTGCAAATGTGGATGCAGTCGGCGCGTTTATCATTGGTGCGGTTGCCGGTGTGCTCTGTACCGTATCCGTGTATTTTGTAGAGGATTATCTGAAAATTGACGATCCGGTGGGCGCTGTTTCTGTGCATGGCGTATGCGGTATATTCGGCACAATTGCGGTAGGATTATTTGACTATACGGATGGGCTGCTGTATGGCGGCGGGCTGCATCACCTTGGCATTCAGCTGATTGGAATGCTCTGTATTATTGCCTGGACAGCAGCGACAATGTCTATTGTGTTTCTGGTATTGAAAAAGACAATTGGGCTGCGGGTGAGTGCGCAGGAGGAAATCGAAGGACTGGATTCTACAGAGCATGGGCTGGAATCCGGATACCCGGATTTTGTGCCGCGCAAACTTCATTAGTTTTAAAATATGTGGCTGGATGCTTGTAGCAGCGAAGGAATTTGAAGGGGTTCTTTTTAAAAGGGACGCTGTAAAAGGGTCGTTTCAAAAGGGACGCTCAGAGCAGGTCTCTGTCTGTGGACAGACAGAGACCTGCTCTGAGCTGACTGTTGAATTATGCCGATACACAGACAGGGCGTGAGTCATTCTGCCCGTTGCATTCACACCAGATGACACGAAATATTTGTCAGAACTGGCGTGGGTGTGAAATGTAACACTGTAAAAATGCCAAAGGAAATAAATAGAAAATATTTGGTTGACTTTTTTATTTGAGTTTGATAGAATTAACTAAGGTTAGGATAAACAAACGCACTTTTGCGGACTGCATAAGTGCATTCTTTTTGAATGTCAGTTAGATTAAACTAATCAAAGATAGTTCAGCAAAACAACGCGTAATTCCTATACCACAAATGTTATATATATGATGAAGCAAAGAGGAGGTTTCAAATGCGGAGTAAGAAATTCGTATGTAAAATGACGGCAGCATTTTTATCCGCTGCTATGATTGTCGCTTCGGCGCCGATGTATAGTCAGACATGGGTAAGCGCGGCGGAAAGGGCGCAGGCGCAGGGTGAATTTGAGTTTGGAAGCGCCAATACAAAACTTTCGGCCGGTGAATATGTATTGCCGGTGACTTTAATGAGAGGTGCAGATATTTCACAAGCGTCAATGGCAGGCAGTTGTGTCAAAGGAGGAAAACTGACTGTAAATTCGGACGGAACAGCAGATATTACTGTTTATCTGCAGGCGGTAACCGTTATGGGTATCAGCGGCTGGGCAAGTGACTGGAATATTTATACAGAAACATTGGACGGACAAAAAGAGGCGGCTGCATTTACGCAGGATGAAGGGGGAAACGTAGACAGCATTACGTTTTGCCTGCCGGAAAATACGATGGATGGCGTATATACTGATATGTATATTTCTGTTATGCAGTCTGTGCAGCAGGCATATTTCGCATTTGACTTTGCAAGTCTTGCTCAGGACGGCGATGAGACAACGGCGGAGCAGAAAAGCGGTTCTGCAAAGGTGGAACAATTTGGTGGATATGATGTAAATGTGGAGATATCTGTCTTAAACAGTAAAATTACGGATCTTAAGATAGAAGGCGCTAATTTTGAAGGTTCCTATGTGGAGATCAATCAATCAAAATTGCGAGAGGCAGCAGACGGAATGCAGCCGTCTTATATTGGAAGATCTGCTACGGATGTAAAGGAAATCGAGGGCGTGGATGCAGTTTCCGGCGCCACATATTCTTCAGATGCGATTCGATCAGCCGTTATAGATGCATTGGGACTTACGCCAAGCAGCGAGATCATTACGCTTCCGACAGAAAAGCTTGACGAGGGAATTTACCAGGTAGATATTGCGTTTTATACGGATGGCGTGAAGCATTCTCTGGTGGAAAATGATAAGGCGAAAGCAGTCATTACAGTGGATGATAAAGGCAATATGACGCTTACAACAGCGATTATAAACGGAACTGCGAAAGAGCCTTTGTATGTTTATGCGTTTAACGGATATTATGAGGGAAATCATGCGGAAAACACATTGAAATCCCTAGATCAGGTAAAAAAAGAAGATATCACTTATACGGATGATGTGTTTGGGGCGGATGAAAAAGTTGTTACGGAAGTGACATTCCCGCTGGAAGGTGAATTTGCAGAAACATATCTTACAAATGCCAGCATTTATGTGCCGGCAATGAAAAATCTTACAGGTGAATTGGAAGGCATTACATTTGAGCAGGGAAGATTTTCAGCTGATTGTTATGCAAAAATTTACTGGGACAGTCTGAAAAAATCAGGAAATGAATCAGGCTTTGGCTCTGCTGGAATTGCACTGGAAGAAGGCGTATATACATTGCCGTTAAGCATGAAAAACGCTGCGGACATCAGCAAGGATTCCATGGCGGGAGCGTGTCTAAAGGGAGCGGCTTTGACTGTAAAAGAGGATGGAAGCGCGACTGTAACAGTGGATCTTACGTCTGTAACAGTAATGGGACAGACAGCATGGTCATCGGACTGGAAGATATATCAGGAACAGAGTACGGACGGTGATCCAGTAGATGCAGAAGTGACAAAAACAGATGCGGATGGAAATGTGACACAGATAGCGTTTACGCTTCCCAATAACCAAGCGGATGGAGTCTATGTCAACATGAGTTCCGGAGGCCATGCAAATAACGCATATCTTGCATTTGATTTTGCAAATGCCGAAAAACAGGAAAAAGATCCGGGGGAAGATCCGGATAATGCTCTAGAAGACGGAATCTATTTAGTGGAAGGAACCATGTTTAAACCGGATCTCAAAACGAAATCCATGGCGGATTCTGCTTTTAATCATAACATCATGATGACGGTAGAGGATGGAAAGGCAACGCTTACTTTAAATTTCAAAGGAATGGAAATCACTGGTATTTATGGATATTTGGGAAGCTTGAAATATTTTGATACTGGTTATCAGAAGGATACATATGGCAATCCTACAGGAACGTTAAAGAATGTGAATGTCAAGAGCGTGCAAAAATACAGCGATGGAGTGATAATTTCAGATGATTTTGGAACAGATTATCCGGATGTGGTAAGTTTTGAAGTGATACCGGAAGCGCTGAAAGATGGTATCGTACCATTGCAGGTGTTTGTGCCAATTATGGAAAGTATCGCTGCAGGAACCGGAAATCAGAATGTCTATCTGTCACTTGATATTGACAATTTGGAAAAAACAACGGCAGAAGATGAGCGGTTCAAAGATTCGGAAGCTGCGCCTGTAAATCCGAACAAGCCAACAGAGCCGGAAACCCCAAACAAACCGACAGAGCCGGAAATCCCAAACAAGCCGACAAATCCAGAAACCCCAAACAAGCCGACAAATCCGGAAACCCCAAACAAGCCGACAAATCCTGGAAATACAAATCAGTCGACAAATACAGGCAATACGAATACGTCAGCAGGTTCAAACTCACAGGAGAATAGCGGTGGGACGACAACTCCGGTGACAATAAAAGCAGGGAAGACAGCAAAAGTAAACGGACATACGTACAAGGTGACGGCAAAAGGAAAAGTGGCTTTTACAAAGTGCAAGGCAAACGCAAAAACGGTTGCAATCCCGGCAACAATTAAGATAAAGGGCGTTACGCACAAGGTAACAAGCATTGCTAAGAACGCTTTCAAAAACAATAAAAAACTGACAAAAGTCACTGTAGGTAAAAACGTGACAAAAGTCGGGACAAATGCATTTAAGGGCTGTACGAAATTAAAGACAGTGAAACTGGCAAGCAGTATTACTAAGAAAAAGAAAACCGCTTTAAAGAAACTGCTGAAAAAAGCAGGTGTTTCTGCAAAAGCAATCAAGTGACAGCTGCGAAGCGTTACATGATCAGGAAACCATTATAACAAGAAATCGGCAAGTCTGTGCCTGCGTGACACAGGCTTGTTCGTATGACAAGAGAAAAAGATACATGAGATTGGGTCAGGGGGAATCTGTTATGAGATATAAAATAACCGCCATTCTGGCGGCAGCGCTGATCTTGCTGGGAACCGCGGTGTCTGCAATTCCTGCCTATGGAGCAGATAAAAGTGTGCTGCAGACTGTGGTGTCCCAGACAATGCAGATGGATATCAGCGGTTATACGGAGGAAACGGCAGCGCTTCTGCAAAGCGCGTTAAATTCTTCCGCACAAGTCATTGGCGACGAAAATGCCGGCAGCCTTCGTATCAGCAATCATGTTACATTGCTGAACGCGGTCAGCAATGCGATGGTAAAAAAGGCGGATGCATCTGTTCTTTCCAGTGGGGATTACACGATACAGGGGAGTTTGCGGCAAGCTTTCTCAGATAATGCATCTATGGGAAATGAAGCGATTATAAAACCTATGGAACTGATTGCAGAAGACGGTGAAATTACGCTAAAGCTTCATTTTTCTTTTCTTACAGTGCCAGGATTGGGACAGGGGTATCTTTCTGAGTTAAGTTACCTTCCCGACTGGGATGGGCTGTTTTCTGATATGACGGATGCACAGTTTTCGGCATTTACAGACGGGAATGTGGAGGAATATTACGAGGATGTCTATGATCGTTTCAACGATCCGGATACAGGTACGGATGCAGCGATCAAAGGGAAGCTATATCCGAAATCTATTACTATGCCGGTAGCTTATCAGGATGCGGAAGTATGGATGAAAGTATATGTTCCGATTATGGAATCCATTAGCGCCGGAGGAGGGGAGCAGTATGCCCGTCTGCAGCTGGACTGGAGTACGCTTACATGGACGGCGCCGGAAAAAAGCGCTCTTGATACGGCAGTAAAGCAGCTGGCCTGGCTTAAGCAGGCAGTGGCTGCCGCGGATTATACGCAGGAGATGGTGGATTTGCTGGAACAGGCAGTGACGACTGGAACGGATGCCTTGAATCGTACAGATATTGGGCAGTCCGGGGTGGACGCTATGACGCAGGCGCTGAATGCCGTTGCAAATCTGTTTGCAGATGCAGATAAACAGTATCTTAACGATATGATACAGCTTGCGGGCAAATATACCACCAGTGATTATGCGGATGATTATGTAGCGGATATGAAAAAACGGATTCAGGCGGCACAGGAGGTTTACAATAATGCTTTTGCCACACAGACACAGGTAAACGAACAGTATGCCCTTCTTCTGCAGGCAATTAGCAATGCCAAATTGAAAGAAATGGAAGCGGCGCCTGCGCCGGTTCAAACGCCTGTATCGGCAGAAACATCGACGGAAACAAAAACACCGGAAGAGACAAAGACGTCTGCAGATAACGAGGAACGTAATCTGGATAAGGACAATTTGGAGGATGGCGTCTATGCGATTACAGGCGAGATGTATAAAATTGATAAGCGGACGGCATCTATGGCTAATGATGCTGTCAATCATACAATCAAGCTGACTGTAACTAAGGGAAATTACAAAATAACATTGGATTTCATGGGGCTGAGTATCAATGGAAGTTATGGTTACTTAAGTAAGGTGAAATACTATAAGACAGGATATACCATAGACAGCTATGGTTCGCCGCAGGGAAATTTAAAAGCGGTTACGGCAGATTCCTGGCAGCAGGATAGCAATGGTGTGCGGATTTCAGATACTTATGGGACGGATTATCCAAATCAGGTGACGTTCCCATTGATTTCGGAAGCTATAAAAGACGGTTATGTGCCTCTGCAGGTATATGTTCCAATTATGGAAGCTATTTCGGCAGGTACAGGAACACAGTCAGTATTTCTCTTTCTTGATTGGAATACGTTAAAATCTACAACAAACAAGGATGATGATTTTGCGGATAACCAGAATACGAATCCCAGCAATACTTCCGTACCTCAGAGCAGCCTTACTTTAAATACTCCTCTTTCGAGTGGGAGCGTTTCTCTTGCTGGCGGCAACACTTCGATAAAAAGCGCTGAAATATCCAAGCCAAAAGATACGGATACTGGATTGTCTGAGTTTGCAGGGCTTTCGACAGAAACAATACCGACTGTGGAGGCATCGGCGCAAACAGCAGATACAGAGACACAGACACAGACTGCAGACACAGGCACAATATCTTCGGGCGGCGCTGCAGAGGAACCGAGTCCGGCGACAATACCAACGGTTATGAGTGTTCTGATGACGGGAGCGGGTATTTTATTTAAGGTGAAAAGCAGGGGAGGTCTGTAGAATGCAGTGGAGGAAACGGGTAAGCGTATTGGCGGCATTGCTTCTGTTTTTGCAGGGGGTTCTGTTTCCGGCGGTTTTGGTGCGGGCGGCAGCAGGTACGGTATACAGCTGTATTATCAACCGATGCTATGCGCATCCCGTTACAGGCGCAATTGAAGACCCAGGCGGGCAGGCTTCGTATGCAACCGGACAGGGCATGGTAGAAGGAGCGATTTCAAACTTTGGAATTATGGAAGTAACGGAGGGCGGCGCATATTATCTTACCTTTCGCATTGGCTTAGTGGATTTTAGTTCAGGCCAGAGTTTTTCCGTACAGAATGTAGGAGATTCCGGATGGTCAGCGGTGACTCCCACGGTAACAGCAAACGGTTCCGACAGCAATGGCACGACTTCAGATTTGTGTATTCAGGCACCAAGTGAAAACTGTATTGTAAGGTGCAGTATGTATGTGACGCCAATGGGAAGAGATGTAGTCTTTTATTTCTATCCGAATAATTATACGGAGGGCAATACAACAGGCATGACAGCTGCCATGGTGGCGGAATCTGCAGACAGCGGATCGGATACGGCGCAGACGGATACAGCGGATACCGCGCAGACAGATTCAGCAGATACCGCGCAGACAGATACAGAAACAATGGCACAAACAGACAGCGGCACGGCAGATTTGAATGCGGCGGAAAAAACGGCGCAGGCGTCTGAATCAGTCATAACGGAATCGGCGCTGACAAGCAGCATAGAACAAGCAGCCGCACCGACGGCGGATACTGCTTTGGATGCAGCGTTAAGCAGTGCGCAGGGACTTAGTCTGTCTACCGCGGCAGAGGCGGAAGCAGAGCCGGAGAATAGAGCGGAAAACAGCAGCATTCCGATTGTGGAGTTGATTGTAGCAGTGGCCATATCCATGACGATATCCGGTTTGATTCTTATTCTGGCGGCGGCTGGGATTGTTTATTATTTCAGGAAGAACTGGCGGAGATGGGGCGGTTATGACAATGAGGAATATGAGAATGAAGATGCGTAATTGGTTGTTCCTTTGCCTGCTTTTATACGGAGCATTGTTTTTGTGCGGCTGTGTCGATCAGCATCCGGAAGGAGAGGAGAGCAATCCGATGACAGTATCAGCGGATGATATAGAAACGATGCTGGAAATCACCGATCCAAAGGAGCAGGCAGCTGTGAAAGCAGCAAAAGCTATGGTACAGTCTATGGACACAGAGCCGAGGATTATTGCCACATCAATAGCAACCGCAGAGATCTGTGACAGGCTGGATTTGGATCTGGCAGGCGTGTGCAGCAGCACAGTGTTTTCTTTGCCGGAGCGTTATACAGATGTTGCTAAAGTGGGAGCGGCAATGAGCCCCGATATGGAGATTATGGCATCTTTGTATCCTGACTGGGTTTTAAGCCCGTCGTCTTTGCAGACGGATTTGCAGCCCAAATATGAAGAGCTTGACACACAATGGGCATTTTTAAATCTGCGCAGTGTGGAAGGTATGTACCGTTCCATTCAGGAACTGGGAGAGATCTTCGGGCGCGAGGAGCAGGCACAGGAACTGGTAGATGAATTTATGGAATTTTACGAGGAATATAAGAAAAAGAACGAAGGGAAAGAAAACCCTAAGGTACTGATTCTGATGGGACTTCCCGGAAGTTATATTATAGCGACGGAGCGTTCTTATGTGGGAAGTCTGGCAGCATTGGCCGGCGGAGAGAATGTCTATGCCGGAAGTGATCAGGAATTTCTTACAGTGAATACGGAGGACATGAAAACAAAGGAGCCGGATATTATTTTGCGGGCGGCGCATGCACTGCCGGATCAGGTCGTAGAGATGTTTCGGGAGGACTTTGAAACAAATGATATCTGGAAACATTTTGAAGCGGTGAAAAACGGACGGGTTTATGATTTGACCTATGAGCTGTTTGGCATGAGCGCCACGTTTCAGTATCCGGAAGCATTGATGGAACTGCAGACTATGCTGTATCCGGAACACGATACGGATACAGAACAGGCAGGCGAGAGCGGTACAAAGGCGCGGCAGGCTGAAAAACAATCGAATGACGTCGGAAAACCGGAAACAGAGGAGGCGGCAGATGAAACAGATCAATAAGGACAGCGGACGGGACAATCGGGCTGTAGAAGGACGGGAGGATCTGCAGAGAAAGAAAAAAAAGAAAGTACGCGCCACGGCATCCTTTCTGATTACAGCGGCGCTATTGCTTATTTTGTTTTTTGCGGCAATTAATATAGGGAGCCTTCAGGTGGGATTTGTAAAATTACTGTGGGGACTGTTCGTGGAGTATGATTCCAATGTGGCGGCTGTCTGGGATTTGCGTTTCCCCAGAATTATCATTTCCATGCTGGCTGGCGCAGGGATTGCTGCATCCGGCGTATTGTTTCAGGCAGTGCTGAAAAATCCCCTTGCAGATCCGGGTATCATTGGGATTTCCAGCGGAGCCGGTTTTGCGGCGGTGCTGATGACTGCTTTTGCGCCTGCATGGTATTTTTTCACGCCGCTGGCGGCTTTTGCAGGCGGTGTGGCAGCCTTTTTCATGGTGTACTGCCTGTCGTGGAAAGGCGGACTTAGCCCGCTGCGGATTATTCTTACCGGTGTGGCTGTAGACGCTTTGTTTACAGGACTTGCAAGCGCATGTAATTCCATGACAGGAGGGAATATGTCCGGAGTAGCTTCGATCGTGGAAGCAAATATTACGCAAAAGACGTGGGAAGATGTATATACATTGCTTCCTTATATTGTAGCGGGGCTGTTTCTCGCCATGCTGTTTATAGGGGAATGCAATCTGCTTTCGCTTGAGGATAAGACAGCGAAAAGTTTGGGAATGAATGTCAATGCCACGCGTATCTGCATATCTCTTGTGGCCGTACTTCTTGCAAGCATATCTACGGCCATAGCCGGCGCAATCAGCTTTCTGGGCCTTATTGTGCCGCATATTGGGAGAATTTTGGTGGGAAGCGATCACAAGGCGCTTGTGCCGTTTAGCGCATTGGCCGGCGCGTTTACGTTTCTTCTTGCAGATACCATAGGAAGAAGCATTGCGGCGCCATACGAAGTCAGTGCGGCTGTGATTATGAGCGTAGTGGGAGGCCCATTCTTTATCATTTTGCTCAGGAGGTCAAAAAAATATGCAAACTAAAACGGTAAAACCTGCGATGGAGGTAAAAGACCTGTCTTTTTCCTATGGAACGAATAAGATATTAAAAGGCGCTTCCTTAGAAATAGAGAAAGGGAAAATTACGACGATACTGGGCGCAAACGGATGCGGGAAATCCACGCTGTTTTCTCTGATGACAAAAAACCTGACTCCGAATCGGGGGAAGATTCTGCTGTATGGTAAGAATATTTTGGATATGACGCTTTCTGAATTTGCAAAAAAAGTCTCCATTGTACATCAGTACAATACTTCCGCGGATGATATTACGGTGGAACGTCTGGTGGGATTTGGCAGAACGCCTCATATGAAGTTTTTTTCAGGCTGCAAAGCAGAAGATACAGAATGGATCGAATGGGCAATGGAGGTTACGGACATTACCGCATACCGTGATCGGGAAGCGGCTAAATTATCCGGGGGCCAGAGGCAGCGGGTGTGGATTGCTATGGCGCTGGCGCAGAATACGAAGATCCTGTTTTTGGATGAGCCTACGACGTATCTGGATATCCGCTATCAGATCGAGATTTTAAATCTGGTGCGGAAATTAAACCGGGACTATGGAATTACAATTGTGATGGTACTTCATGACATAAATCAGGCAATCCATTTTTCAGACCGGATCATTGGTCTTTTGGGCGGAAAAGTCATTGTGGAAGGCAATTCAAAAGAAGTGATTTCTACAGAAAGTATTCGGAACTTGTATGGCATTGAGCTGGGCGTAACAGAAATAGACGGCAAAAAATTTGTATTGACGGTATAGTATGGGGTAACAGTTCAGCCTGCAACTGCGCACTTGCTGCGCAGTTAGCAGCAGGTAAAGCAGAACAGCCGGGAATCCGGCCCCTTTGTCGCAGACAAACTTTAAATGGGCCGGATTCCGTAACAGTGAAGCTGCAGGCTGAACTGTTACAGTATGGGAGGAAAATATGAAAAAAAACCTTTTCAAAATTGTGTGGATTGTGTTAGGATTTTTAAGTCTTGGTATTGGAGCGGTAGGAGCGGCGCTTCCGTTTCTGCCTACGTTTCCGTTTTTGCTTTTGACACTGTTTTGCTTTGCAAAAAGTTCAAATAGGCTGCATACATGGTTTATTGGAACAAAGCTGTATAAAAATAATCTGGAATCTTATGTACAGAACCGTTCTATGACGGCGAAGACAAAAGCGCGGATTATGATTACAGTAACAATTATCATGGGGGGCGGCTTTGCTATGATGAGCAGAGCGCCGGCGGCGAGAGCCGTACTGGCGAACGTATGGCTGTTTCATGTAGTGTATTTTTTGTTTGCAGTGAAAACGATAAAAGAAGAGGAACGGATGGTTTAACAGCAAGACAGTTAGTGAAAATGAATGAAAAGGATAAAACAGAACAATGATTAAAAAAAGATTAGTGAAGCTTCTGTCTTCCGCTAAAAAATATATCGTGTATAACATCATCTGGCAGTGGGCGGCGCTGCTGGCTCAGATTGTTGTAGTCTTTACGATAGCGGGGCTTTTGGAGCAGACGCTGTCAGGGAATGGAACCGGAGCGCAGATTGGCGTATCGGCAGTAATCGTATGTGCGGCAATGCTGATTCGGTATCTTTGTGACAGAATGGCGTCGAAAGCCTCCTACGCGGCAAGTGTGGATGTAAAACGAATTTTAAGGAATAAAATTTATGAAAAATTGCTTCGGCTTGGAGCTGCTTATAAGGAGCAGACTTCCACTTCTGAAGTTGTGCAGCTTGCTGCCGAAGGCGTAGAGCAGTTGGAGACGTATTTTGGACGGTATTTGCCGCAATTATTTTATAGCTTGCTGGCGCCGATAACATTGTTTGCAATATTGTCCTTTGTAAATGTGAAAGCAAGTGCAGCGTTGCTGATCTGCGTGCCGCTGATTCCGATTTCCATTGTGGCAGTCCAGAAATTTGCCAAAAAACTGTTAAATAAATACTGGGGCATCTATACGAATCTGGGAGACAGCTTCTTAGAGAATCTGCAGGGACTTACCACGCTTAAAATTTATCAGGCGGATCAAGAAAAAGCCGTACAGATGGACGAAGAGTCACAGCATTTCCGCAAGATTACCATGAAGGTGCTGACGATGCAGCTCAACTCCACAAGTGTAATGGATATAATTGCTTATGGAGGCGCGGCTGTTGGAATGATTATGGCAATTTCGGAGTATGGCAGAGGAAACAGTGGCTTTTTTGGAACGCTTGCCATTTGTTTGCTGGCTTCTGAGTTTTTTATACCGCTTCGCCTGCTGGGGTCTTTTTTCCATATCGCCATGAACGGTATGGCGGCCAGTGACAAAATATTTGCGCTTTTGGATTTGCCGGAACCGGAGCAAAAAGCGGGTGAAATCAAGGGAGCGCATATGGAAGTTATGATGCGGGGCGTTCATTTTTCTTACGAAAAAGAGCGGGAAATTTTAAAAGGCGTAGACATGTCTTTTCCGGCCGGAACATTTACTGCGCTTGTCGGAACTTCTGGTTGCGGTAAAAGTACAATTGCCGGAATTTTGATGGGAAGAAACCGGGGATATACCGGCAGCATTACGATTAATGGCCAGCCGCTTCGTGCGATCTGCGAGAGCAGCATTATGTCTCATTTGACATTGGTTACGCATAACAGCTATCTGTTCCGGGGAACAGTGGAAGACAATCTGCGCATGGGAAAACCGGATGCGACCGAAGAAGAATTATGGGCTGCGCTAAAAAAAGTGAATCTGCATGGGTTTTTAAAAAGCCAGAGCGGGCTTTCTACTAAAGTGCAGGAAAAGGGCGGTAATTTTTCCGGCGGACAATGCCAGAGGCTTGCGCTTGCCAGAGCGTTGCTTCACGATACGCCCATGTATATTTTTGACGAAGCCACTTCCAATATAGATGTGGAAAGCGAGGAACAGATTATGGCTGTTATTCATGAACTGGCGGAGACAAAAACGGTTATCCTGATCTCCCACCGGCTTGCCAATGTAGTCAAAGCCGATCAGATTTATATGCTAAAGAACGGCGTAATCACAGAACAGGGAAAACATTGTGAATTGCTGGAAGCAGGCAAAGAATACGCAGCATTGTATCAGTATCAGATCGGTATGGAACAGTATGCCGAATACGAGCAGACAACAGACAGAAAGGCGGTGGCGGTATGAGCAGTCAGGTCAAGACAAGGCGCAGCGGGGTTAGGATTATGCGGCGGCTGATTACCCTTGTAAAGCCACTGCTTCCGGTGATGTGTGCCGCTATATTCTTTGGCGTGATTGGTTATCTGTGCGCTATTTTCCTGACGATACTGGCCGGATATGCGATTATATATACATTTCTGGGAATCGGCGCGGGCGGAGTATCTTCCGGCATTCTTGCATCTTTACATCCCACAAGGATATTTGCGATATTGCTGGCTCTGGCTGTCAGCAGAGGCATTCTTCATTATGCGGAACAGTACTGCAATCATTTTATTGCGTTCAAACTGCTTGCAATGATCCGAAATCAAGTTTTTGCCGCACTAAGAAAACTATGCCCGGCGAAGCTGGAAGGGAAACAAAAAGGAAATTTGATATCCATTATCACAACGGACATTGAACTGCTGGAGGTATTCTATGCGCATACCATATCTCCGATCGCTATTGCATCCCTCACGTCATTGGTTATGGTGTTGTTTATTGGCAGCTGTTCCGTATGGGCCGGCTTGACGGCGTTTTTGGGTTATCTGACGGTGGGCGCTATAATTCCATTTTGCAATGGCCGGAAAGGGGCGGAAGAAGGCATGCGTTTTCGGACTGCATTTGGAGAAATGAACAGCTTTGTGCTGGATTCCCTGCGGGGGTTAGACGAAACGATTCAGTATGAAAAAGGACAGGAGCGAACAGAGGACATGTCCGCTCGCTCCAAACAGTTAGGCAACTATCAGGAAGCGTTAAGCCGGTTAGAAGGCGGGCAGCGTTCTGTGACAAACCTGGCTGTGCTGGCATGTTCCTTTGCTGTATTATTTATTATGATCGCTCTATTCAGAAACGGAGCCGTTTCTTCGCAGGAGCTTGTACTTGCGGTGATTTCCATGATGGGTTCCTTTGGCCCGGTGATTGCACTCTCCAACCTGTCGAATAATTTAAACCAGACATTGGCCAGCGGAGAGCGCGTTCTTTCTCTTCTGGAAGAAAAACCTGTAGTAGAAGAAATTGCCGATTATGACGAGCATGAAGCTGACAAAAAGAATGCGTTTACAGGAGCGGATGTAAAGCGGGTAAGTTTTGCCTATGGAGAAGAGCAAATTCTTACGGATTATTCTCTATCGGTATCTCCGGGAAGTATTATCGGAATCCATGGCGCAAGCGGCTCCGGCAAATCAACGCTGCTAAAACTGCTGATGCGCTTTTGGGATGTATCGAAAGGCAGCATCCTAGTGTCTGGTAAAAATGTAACGGAAACTCCCACAAAACGCCTGCGTGATACAGAAAGCTATGTTACACAGGCAACGCATCTGTTTCACGATTCCATTGCCAATAACATCGCGATAGGAAATCCGAACGCGGCAAGGAATGATATTATAGAAGCGGCAAAACAGGCATCCATCCATGATTTTATTATGACGCTGCCAAACGGATACGATACAGAGGTCGGCGAACTAGGAGACACACTCTCCGGCGGCGAAAAGCAGCGTATTGGAATAGCCCGGGCATTTCTGCACGATGCGCCCTTCCTTCTGCTGGATGAGCCGACTAGTAACTTGGATGCTCTGAACGAAGGAATTATCCTGAAATCCCTTCGCAAATCCTGTCAGAAAAAAACAGTCGTACTGGTATCTCACAGAGCGTCAACGATGAATCTGGCGGATGTGGTATATGAAATGGATCATGGCAGAATATCTTGAAAATCAAAGAAAATAAATGGCAGGCAATAGGATGGAATGTTTTTGTTACTATTCACGGCGCCCTGCACCCCACTGCAGGGCATCCGGCCAATAAAGCAGTGATTTCAAGCATCCAGCCCCTCGCCGAAGGCGACTTGGAATGGGCTGGATGCGTTACAGTTTGCGGCCGGGTTAGGCCGTGAACTGTAACATGTTTTTGGCAGCAGGGAATTACCAATCAGAACGAATAATTGTCTGACGAAGGACTGTATGTTATAATTTTCGTGTGGGAAAATATAGAACAGGAGGTATGGCAATGGAACTGACGGGAAGGCTGACTCTGCCGACGGATGTGGACATGGCAGAGGAGACAATTGAACTGAAGGAAGCATTGGGGGCGGACGCGTTACGGGATTGTGACGGAACCACGATGCCGGATGCGCTGCTCTCGCAGGACGCCAAAACATATGCGACTTATTATACTACCAGGAAGGATAACGCATGGGCAGAGGCGAATCCAGAGGAGATCCAACAGGAGTATCTGATCAGCGAGCGTGTTACCGCGCGTGGGAATACACTTCGGATTGAGCTGATGAAAGGATTTCACAGAGAGCAGTTAAAGGTAAATGAGACAGATGATCCCAAACGCTGGTGGGAGGTAATCGATCGTACTGCCGGTGAAGTGGTGCCAGCAGATTGCTGGGAATATAAGGCTGATACTGGGGAAGTTGTGATTCAGACAGTTCCTTATCATGAGTATACGGTGAGTTTTCTGGCGTTTTTAATCTGGGATCCGGTGCATATGTACAATTTTCTTACCAATGACTGGAAAGACGCGCCGCATCAGCTTACGTTTGATGTGCGTCAGCCAAAGACAAAGCGGTATGTCATGGATAAGTTAAAACAGTGGTGCGAGACGCATCCGGAAATTGATGTTGTACGGTTTACGACATTTTTTCATCAGTTTACGCTGACATTTGATGATAAAAAACGGGAAAAATATGTGGAATGGTTTGGCTACAGCGCCAGTGTGAGCCCTTATATACTAAAGCAGTTTGAGGAATGGGCGGGCTATCCGTTCCGGCCGGAGTTTATTGTGGATGAGGGATACCATAACTCTATATTCCGTGTTCCCAGCAAAGAGTTCCGGGATTTTATGGAATTTCAGCAGATAGAAGTCAGCAAACTGGCAAAAGAAATGGTAGATATTGTGCATTCCTATGGAAAAGAAGCGATGATGTTTCTGGGGGATCACTGGATTGGGACGGAGCCGTTTGGAAACTATTTTGCAGATATCGGGCTGGATGCAGTTGTGGGATCGGTAGGCGACGGCGTTACGCTGCGGATGATTTCGGATATCAAAGGCGTAAATTATACGGAAGGCAGGCTTTTACCCTATTTTTTCCCGGATGTATTCTGTGAAGAAGGCGATCCAATCAAAGAAGCACAGGAGAACTGGCTGAAAGCAAGGCGGGCGATTCTGCGTTCTCCACTGGATAGAATCGGTTACGGCGGATATCTGAAACTGGCTTATGAGCGCGAAGGGTTTGTGGAGGAAATGAAGCATATTGTAAATGAATTCCGGCTGATTCATCAACATATGCAGGGAACCGGCGCTTATACGGCGCCCTTTAAAGTGGCGGTTTTAAACTGCTGGGGCAATCTGCGCAGGTGGATGGCAAACCAGGTGCATCACGCTATCTGGCACAGGGAGATTTATTCGTATGTAGGCGTTCTGGAATGCTTAAGCGGAATGCCTTTTGAGGTGGAGTTTATAACGTTTGAGGAAGTAAAAAAGGGAATCCCGGAGGAAATTCGCGTAATCATCAACGCCGGGGATGCGGGAACTGCGTTCAGTGGCGGGAGCAGCTGGGCGGATGCAGAGGTTCTGGTAAAACTGCGCGCTTTTGTGGACAACGGCGGCGGTTTTATCGGGGTAGGAGAACCCACGGCATATCCCTATCAGGGGCGGTATTTCCAGCTAAGCGATGTACTGGGTGTGGATCGGGAAATGAATTTTTCACTTAGTACAGATAAATATAATGAAATCAATCCAAAGCATTTTATTCTGGAGGATGTGGAACAAGACATTGACTTTGGCGAAGGGATGAGCCGTATTTACGCCCAGGGGGAACGGTATCAGATTCTCTGCATGGACGGGGAATACAGCCAGCTTGTGGTAAATTCGTATGGCAGCGGCCGCAGCGTTTATTTTGCAGGGCTTCCATATTCTCCTCAGAACTGCCGGATATTGCTTCGCGCCATTTATTATGCGGCGGGGAGGGAAGAAGACATGAAGAAATTTTACGTCACTCATGTGGATACGGAGGCTGCAGTCTTTGAAC
Organism: uncultured Lachnospiraceae bacterium; assembly: GCA_910588565.1. Lineage (GTDB taxonomy): Bacteria > Bacillota > Clostridia > Lachnospirales > Lachnospiraceae > Roseburia_B. The sequence goes on along the minus strand of CAJUPF010000061.1, from coordinate 1,621 downwards.
AGACTGGGAAAATCGCGGTGATTAACAATGCCATGGAAGCGCGGGAAACAGATCTTTATATCAATGGACAGAAATTCTGCCATCTGGAATTGGAACCGATGGAAATGCGCTGGGTGGAAAAGGTATAAGGACGTTGTTATGTAGAATTTTGAATCGGGCAGTTACGGATCGTTACGATTTATGGGACAGGAATGCGCACTGACTGCGCATTCCATGAGAATATGATGCAGAGGTGAGGGGCGGTTTTTGCGTAAAAAATCCAGAATACCGCCCCAAATTATTACGAAGAGCGGCTCTTAATAATAGACATAGCTATTCGCTCAGAATCTGAATGGGCACGGACTGTGATCGGATGTTTCATAAGATTGTATAAATGCCAGAACCTCCTGAAGCAATGGAGTTATTTGTTCTTTCACAGATGCCGGAAATCCATCCCATGCCTGATTTAATTCGTCTAAAAAATACAGTTCCTGATTGATAATGACAAATGGAGAATATTGTAATTCGCAATAAAGCGTATTTAAAATTTCGGCATCCGGCACGACGAGTAATTTTTCTATTCTCCTGTAACGTTTTACATCGATATCAAAAATTTCTGCCATTTTAATCTGTGACAGGTTTTCATTTTTACGAATGCATTCCCAGATGGTATTGTTTTTATTGACGATTTCAAGAAGCCGTAAGCATTTATATGTTCTCTGCGAAAGCGCTGCCTGATTTTGCAGATTGAAACGGAAGCTTTTATCAAATATCCATACTAACGATTCAAATAACCATTTCTTCCCTTCCGCTGTTTTACATGCAGACATGATTTCATTGATTTTCCCTTCTCTTGCAGCAGAACCAGTAAGGAGAAAATGAATATCTCCATTGTGTTTTTCAAAGCATTTCAGGCTCTGATAAGAAATGATTTTAGTTCCTGATTCCAATTTGGCGTAATGCCCCTGCGTAACGCCAAACATCTGGCTCATCTGCGTCTGGGTTTTTCCGATTTTATTCCGGTACATTAATAATCGTTCTACTACATAAGAATAATTAGAACCCATAAACATTCTCCAGTTTTGAATATATTGTAACTATTCAGCAGGCCTGCGCGTTCACGGTACATACAGTAAAAACGTGATTAGAAATGCCAAGATACCAAATAGCACTATATATTTTAAAATTTTTATGTGCCCTGATCATATACTATTTGTGAATACAGGTCTGTTTATTCGCTTTTTGTGACAATGCCGGGAATTTTTTGAAATAGCCAGTCTGTTCCGGCTTCCCCCCTCATGGACGCTTAGTTATTCCCCGCCATCTGTCCAGAAATTTTAGTTTTACTGACATTAGGCGTAAAATATAATGTTGTAATTATTTTATAGATGTTTGTGTATTTAATCTATTTATTCAAAAAATGGATAATGGTATACTGGAGTGTGTTTGAAAATTCATTCCCGCCATCTGTGCGCCCTTCATTTGGCTCAAATCTCCCACAAATTGTGACGCACATCTGTCAGAAAGCAATTTTCAAACATGCTCCAGGGGCGATAAATAAGAAATACCCACCGGGTATCCCTCGATGCCATACGGCGATAAATAAGAAATACCCACCGGGTATCCCTCGATGCCATACGGC
>CAJUPF010000060.1 GCA_910588565.1 uncultured Lachnospiraceae bacterium | reverse complement strand
CCTGATATTCCTCGATAGCTCAGTCGGTAGAGCACGCGGCTGTTAACCGCGCTGTCGTAGGTTCGAGTCCTACTCGGGGAGTTAGAAAAGTCTGTAGACGCTGATGTTTACAGGCTTTTTTGATGTTTGGTATTCTGGAATATTGAGATGATTGTTGCCTTATGGAGAATTTGGTGATAAAATGTAAACATTTGGAATGACAAAAAATAAATGTAAGAAAAAATGAAGGAGTAAGAGTACATGGTAACAATTAAAGAAGTGGCATATAGCCTTGGAGTCAGTCCGACAACTGTTTCTAATGTAATACATGGAAATACAAAAGAAGTGTCTCCTAAAATGATAGAACGTGTTCGTCAGAGATTAGATGAATTGCATTATATACCCAATATGAGTGCGCGGACGCTGGCGGGAAATTCATCAAAAATTATTGGCCTTATTATTCGTTATCCGGTGATGGAAGGGAAAAATGCTGTTCAGGATCCATTTAACAGCGAATTAATTGGGACGGTTGAGGCAGAAATCAGAAATGCTGGATTCTTTCTGATGCTGTATGCATCTGATAATGTGGAAGAAGTTTTGAATGTAGCCCATACATGGAATGTTGATGGATTGATAGCCTTTGGAATGGGAGCAAAGGAATGCAGGGAAATTAAAAAAACAGCCAAGATGCCAGTTGTTTTTATTGACTGCTATTTTCTGGATGATGAAGAGTCCTACAATAATGTTGGCCTGAAAGATAGAGAATATGCCCAAAAGATAACAGAATATCTGATTGATCAAGGGCACAAGAAAATTGCATTTTTGGCAGATAACCGTGTTGGTGTGGATTTTGAAAGATGGTCAGGTTACTGTCAGGCTTTGAGAGAAAATAATCTGCCGGTACAGGAAGACTCTTTTTTCCAAATTATGTACGGCGACTCTGGTATCCAGAAAAGTTATGATGCTTTATATGAAAGAAGAGATGAATTTACAGCTTTGTTTTTTGCATCGGACTATTATGCATGTCTTGCTATTTGCTACTTTTTCGATAAAGGAATAAAGGTGCCGGATGAAATATCAATTGTAGGATTTGACGATAACATTTTTGCTAGAAATGTTAGGCCACGTTTGACAACTGTTCAGCAAAATGCAGGTGAAAAAGGACGGATAGCCGTATCACAGCTTGTCAGACTGATTGAAAAGAAGCCTTTGGAGAAACATAATATACGTTTGGATGCGAAGCTAATTATACGTGATTCTGTAAAAAAGATTCAAGAGTAAAAAAGGACTGTTTGAGTAGAAGATAGTGAAACGCTCAGACAGATTTTTTTGTTAAAATTATACAAAAATGTAGAAATATAACACTTAGGTAGTAACTTTTGCGCAAAAGCTATTGCATAAGTGTTTTTTTTGTGTTATATTGAATTTACACAAAACAACTTTTGCGCAAAAGTTATAAAAAGTATTGAAAAAAGGAAGGAGAAATAATAAAGTTATGAAAAAAAGAGTGTTAGCATTGGTGTTAATGGGAGTTATGACAACCGGATTATTAGCAGGATGCGGTAATCAGAACCAGAGTGCAGATAATCAGAGTGAGGATGCAAGTAAGCCTGAAGCGGACAATGCAGAAGCAGATGTAGAAGATGCAGCAGATGAAGCGGATGCGCCAGATGTGTCTGACGCAGATACTTCAGATGCATCTAGCGGATTAGAAGGAACCATTGATATTTTCCAGTATAAAGTGGAGATTAACGACGCTTTAAAAGCAGCAACAGAGCAATATATGGCATTGAATCCAGGTGTTACGATTAATTTGGAGACAGTGGGCGGCGGTGACGACTATGGCGCAGCATTAAGAACCAGGATGCAGGCGAGTGATCAGCCAGAGATTTATAATATTGGCGGACCGCAGGATGTCATCGACTGGGAAGCGAATCTGGCAGATTTGTCTTCGGAAGCTTGGATTGGAAATACGGTAGACGGATTACTGGATGATGTGATCAAAAATGATGCAGTATACGGTATGCCTCTTGCAATCGAAGGATATGGATTTGTTTATAATAAGGAAATCTTTGAAGCTGCTGGAATAGATGCGTCGAGTTTGAAGACATATGACGAAATTGATCAGGCATTTGGAGAATTAAAAGAAAAGATTGACAATGGCGATTTGAAAGAGCAGTTCCCAGCTTTGGAAGCTGTTGTAGAATATCCGGCTAAGGAAAAATGGGTTCTGGGTATGCATACCGGAAACATTGCGCTGGGTCAGGAATTTGCAAACTGTACGGAAGCATTTAATGCAAAAGAAGTAGAGTTTACATATGGTCAGGAACTCAAAGACCTAATTGATTTGCAAGTAAAATATACGAGTAATTCCGATAATGCAGCTGCATTAAATGCGGTGGATTATTCTATGCAGGCTGGTGGTGGGCTTGCAATCGAGCGTGTGGCTGCAATTCAGCAGGGTAACTGGGTATATCCGATTATTGACGAAGTGGACTCTGAAGTAGCGCAGAAGCTTGGAATTATCCCATTGCCGTTAAAAGGCGTATCAGAAGGCAATACACCGGTAGGCGTTCCCATGTACTGGGCAGTAAACAGTCAGAGTGATGAAAACGAGCAGGCGATTGCAAAGGATTTCCTGAACTGGCTGTATCAGTCAGATGAGGGTATGCAGATTGTAGTAAATGACTTTGGATTTATTCCGCCGTTTACAAATTATGGAGATGCAAAACCATCCGATCCGTTGGGACAGGCAATCAGCGAAGCGGCAAATGCTGGAACGATTGCACCGTGGGTATTTAACGGTTGCCCGACAAGCTGGGCTGAAAATGTACTCGGCGCAGAGATACAGTCCTATCTTGGCGGCGACAAATCATGGGACGAGGCAATCGAGAGTGCAAAACAGAATTGGAAGGAAGCGCGTCAATAGGCGTTAGAAAGCGGGCGGGGAATTTCTCTCCCTGCCCGACAATTTTGGTAAAGAAATGGAGGGAATCATATGAAAAAATCAAAGCTGGGCTTTTGGGGATTTGTGTTGCCTTCGTTTGCGATGTTTACATTGGTAGTTTTAATTCCGGCTGTCTGGGGTGTGGTATATTCTTTTACAGACTGGAATGGCATTAGTAAAGAAGTGCGTTTTGTGGGATTCCGTAATTATATACAGATTTTTACACAAGACGGAGATTTTTTGCATGCCTTTTTGTTTACGGCTGTGTTTTCTATTCTGGCTGTAGCATGTGTAAATCTGGTGGGCTTTTTGCTGGCTCTGCTTGTAACATCAAAAGCGAAAGGAACAACTTTGATGCGGGGGGCATTTTTTATGCCGAATCTGATCGGAGGCATTCTTCTTGGTTTCACATGGCAGTTTATTTTTGTACAGGCATTTGGAGCAATTTACAATACTACAGGGCTGGGATTTTTCAGAAACTGGCTCTCCGATACGAAGACAAGTTTTTTCGGTCTGCTGATTTTAGTAATCTGGCAGCTTGCCGGCTATATGATGCTGATTTACATTGCGCAGATTCAGAATATCCCAGATGATATTTTGGAGGCGGCGGAAATTGACGGAGCCAATTATCTGCAGAGATTGTTTTACGTGATCCTTCCATTGGTTGCGCCGGCATTTACGATCGGCTTGTTTTTATCTTTAACCACATGTTTTAAACTTTATGACCAAAATCTTGCACTGACGAACGGCGGACCGTTTAACAGTACGGAGATGCTTGCGTTAAATATTTATAATACGGCATTTAAGTATAATCATTATGGAGAAGCGCAGGCAAAAGCAGTTGTATTTTTGGTTATAGTTTCGGTGATTGGCCTTACGCAGCTAAGCATCAGTAAGAAAAAGGAGGTTGAAATGTAATGAAGAGAAAGCAGACACTTTCCAGCTTGTTTCTAACAGTGATAGGGCTTTTCTTGGCGCTGGTATTTTTTTCGCCGATTTTGATTCTGCTGAGCAATTCCTTTAAGTCATTAAAGGATATTTATCTGGATGTTTTGGCGCTGCCAAATGCGGATACTTTTATAGCAAGCAATTATCCAGATGCTTTTGAGAAGCTGGAATTTGTGAAGTCCTTTGCAAATTCCCTTGTAATTACAGTGTGTTCCACCGTGTTAATTCTGATTTTTTGCTCTATGGCTGCATGGGTTTTGGTGCGGTATAAGACAAGGACAAGCTCTGTGATATTTATGCTTTTTGCATCCGCTACGTTGATTCCTTTTCAATGCGTTATGCTTCCATTAGTTCGGCTGATGGATAAAATGCATATGATGAACCGGCAGGGTCTGATCTTAATGTATCTGGGATTTGGCGCAAGTTTGTCCATTATTTTGTTTCATGGATTTATTAAAAATGTTCCAGTGGAGTTGGAGGATGCAGCAAGAATCGATGGCTGTAATATGGTGCAGACATTTTTTCTGATTGTGCTGCCTATGCTGAAAACAATTATGGTTACAGTTGCGATTTTAAATGTGATGTGGATCTGGAACGATTTCCTGTTGCCTCAGCTTATGATCAATAAACCTGGCTGGCAGACGCTGCCGCTAAAAACATTTCTGTTTTTCGGTCAATTTTCCAAAAAATGGGATTTAGCAACGGCAGGTCTGATTATGTGTATGCTGCCGATTATTCTATTTTATATTATCTGTCAGAAACATATTGTGAAAGGAGTTACTGAGGGCGCCGTAAAAGGCTAAAAGCAGTAGAAGAAACGTTATGAACAATGAAAAAAAATGGTGGAAAGAAGCCGTAGTTTATCAAATTTATCCCAGAAGCTTTATGGACGGCAACGGAGATGGAATTGGCGATTTAAAAGGGGTTATGGAAAAATTGGATTATCTAAGCTATCTTGGAATTGATGTTATCTGGATGTCGCCAATTTTTCAGTCCCCGAATCATGACAACGGGTACGATGTTTCTGATTACCAAAATATTATGGATGAATTCGGCACAATGGATGAATTTGAACTGCTGCTGGAAGAAAGCCATAAAAGAGGAATTAAAATTATATTGGATTTGGTGGTGAATCATACATCGGACGAGCATCGCTGGTTTCAAAAGAGCTGTGAGGATAAGGAAAATCCCTATTGGGATTATTATATTTGGAAACCGGCAGAGGATGGAAAAGAGCCTACAAATTGGGGAACATGGTTCGGTGGTTCTGCATGGGAATATAATGAAAACAGAAAACGCTACTATCTGCATTTGTTTTCGCCGCATCAGCCAGACTTAAACTGGAAAAATCCAAGCGTCCGCAAGGAAGTGTACGATATGATGCACTGGTGGCTGGAAAAAGGGATTGATGGATTTCGCATGGATGTGATCAACCTGATTTCCAAATCGGAGGATTTTTCGGATGGAAAGCTGGATGGCTTGTATGGAAATGTGCGTCCTTTTTGTCTGAACGGACCGCATGTGCATGAATATCTGAAAGAAATGAACGAGAAGGTCTTAAGCCAATATGATATTATGACAATTGGAGAAGCTACGGAAATTATGGTGGAAGATGCAAAAGAATTTGCGGGGACAGATCGGAACGAATTGGATATGGTTTTTCAGTTAGAACATATGGATATGGGTAAGGGACAGTATGGGAAATGGAATGACGCACCGGTGGATTTAAAGGAGCTGAAAGATATTTTTCAGAGATGGCAGGATGGGCTTTGTGATGTTGGCTGGAATACGCTTTTCTGGAGTAATCATGATCAGCCGCGGGCCGTCAGCAGATTTGGAGATGATGGAGCTTACTGGGAAATGTCCGCGAAGATGCTTGCGATTTGCCTTCATATGATGCGGGGGACGCCGTTTATTTATCAGGGTGAGGAAATCGGGATGACAAATGCTGGATTTTCGGATTTGCAGGAGTACAGAGATGTGGAATCGCTAAATGCATATCATGAGCTTGTGGATGAGCTTGGCATAAGTCATGAAGACATGATGAAATATTTAAGGCTGAAAGGCCGGGATAATGCAAGAACACCTATGCAATGGAGCAATGATGCAGAAGCAGGATTTACAGATGCGGTTCCGTGGATTTCAGTGAATCGAAATTATCCTGAGATTAATGTAGAAAAGCAGAAGCAGGAAGAAGATTCTGTCTTGAATTGTTACCGCGGAGTAATTGCTTTACGGCATGAAAAACCGGTTATTGTATATGGGGATTTCAACATGTTATTAGAAGACAGTCCTTTTATATTTGCATACGAAAGAACGCTTGATGATGTACGGCTTACCGTATTCTGCAATTTTACCAATCAGAATGTACCCTGTGAATTGTTGTCTGATACGGAACATGTTTTGATTTCCAATTATAAGGAAAGAGCCGGAAAAATACTACGGCCGTACGAAGCGGTTGTATATGAAAAAATGAATTAAAAATCTGAAGAGTTAAGGAGGAAAAGATGGAGAAAAAAGTACTTGCAATATTTTTAAGTGCGGTCATGCTGTTAGGCTCTGTTTCGGCAGTGCAGGTATCTGCGGCTGTTTACGAAGCGGAAGATGCCATAACAGATATGACGATTGCAAATCCGCAGAATCCGGGAGACTATACGGGAAGCGGATATTTGGAAGCAACTGATGAACAGTCTCAAGTGGAATTTACCATAAACGTAGAAAAAAAGGGAAATTATGCGGTTGATGTACGCTATTCTAACAGCGGGGAAAGCGAAGAAACAGTTTCTGTTTTTGTAAATGATAAGTTTGTGAGAGAAACGGAAATGCCAAAAACGATAACGGCAGATACATATGCGGTTTTAACGGAATCGTTACCGCTTTTGGCCGGAGAAAATAAAGTACGGTTTCAGATGGGTGAGCGGACAGCGGAAGGGGGAACCACTCTTGCAGTATCGGATGTGAGTACGGGGCCTTTGTACTGGATGGCGTATGAAAGCCCATTTGAGCAGGATCACTATCTGGAAGAAGATCGCTGGGATAAAAATGTGGACTGGATGGCATCACAGGGATTTGTGAAAGCTGGATACGACATGATGTCTACCGACGGATGGATTGAAGGCGCTCAAACGATCGACGAGAATGGCTATGTCACTAAGTATAATTATTCATGGGACAAGACATGGAAAGAAATGGCGGAGCAGCTAAAAGAAAGTGGAATGACGCTGGGCGTTTATTACGATCCACTTTGGGTAACGGCAGCGGCATACAATTCCGATGCAAAAATCGTGGGTACAGATATTCCGGTGCGAAGTCTTGTAAATGATGCATATGGCCATTTCAGCAATTTCAAGGAGCAGGATGTGCCGCAGGGAGAAGGCTTTGACGGCAAGGAATGGTGCAAACAGGGTGAACCGGCGCTATATTGGCTGGATACGGACAAAGAAGGAGCAGAAGCATATATCAAAGGATATGTAAAACACTTTGCAGATGCCGGAGCGACATTTTTGCGGGTGGATTTCCTGGGATGGTATGAAAACGGAATTGGCGGCGACAATAGGCAAAATGGCAAGCCGGCTTACGGAACGGCACGGTATGAAACGGCATTGGAGTGGATGCGTGAGGCTTGTGATGAAAACGGCGTTATGCTAAGCCTTGTGATGCCGAATCAGTATAACCATGCGGAAGTGGAGTTAAAATACGGCCATATGATGTGCGTCAACGAAGACGTTGCAAACGGCGGATGGGACAGTCCCCAGAACGGTCCGGAGATGGGATGGCAGAATAACCATATCAGCGGGAGACGCCGCGGGCAATGGCAAAAAGACTGGGCGCAGTGGGGAAACAGCTTTGACGCATTTACCGGCTGGGCTGATGTAGGCGGCCGCGGGCAGATGATCTTAGACGGAGATTTTCTGCGGATGGCGCGCTTTGATGTCATCAAACTAGAGGACAACAGCGAACGGCCGATTGCAGGGGAAGAAATTGTAACGGCGGATGCACAGAAACGATCTGCGGTTTCCCTGGCGGCAATGGCAGGTTCTCCGATTTGCATTGCGGATCAGTATGATACCTTAAATGAAAATGCGCCGGATGGCGTGGATAACAGCGTATATTATCTGAACGAAGAAATCTTAGCATTGAATAAAGCCGGATTTGTGGCAAAACCGATGGGACTTGGAGAAAGCGAACGCTGGGCCGGACAGCTTCCAGACGGATCATGGATTGTAGGATTATTTAACCGTGACCGCAGCGTGAAAAACCAGACGGTTGACTTTAAGAAAGAGCTTGGTATTGTAGGAACTGCCAGCGTAAGGGAATTGTGGCAGCATAAGGATCTTGGAAAAATGGATACATATGTGATTGATCTTGCCGCATGTGACTGCAGAATTTTAAAGATTACGCCGGATACGGTAAGATACGAAGCGGAAGTTGCAAGTTTAAGGGACGGTTCAAACAGCAATCAGAATCACAACAATTTCTCTGGCTGGGGATTTGTGGACAAAATGGAAAAGAATGGGGGAGATGTTTTATTTGCAGTTGATACTTCCGGGACGCAGGATATTCAGATTCGTTACTGCAACGGCAGCAAAGATGCGGAACCGATTGCCTGTGTTTATGTAAATGGGCAGAAAGTCAAGGACGTAAATCTTCCGTTTACCGGAGACTGGGATACATGGGGAACTGTAACAGTTGAAGGTGTGGAATTTGCACAGGGAGAGAATCTGGTGGATATCCAGTGCGTAAGCAGAGCTGGATTTAACCTAGACTATATAGAGATCGGAGATGCCGGGGCGCAACCTGAAAAGAAAATACATAAAGCGTATGAAGCAGAGAGTGCGCTGATTGGAAGCGGCGCAAAAATAGCAACAGATCATCAATTGGCATATGACGGGCGTTTTGTAGACAATTTGAATTATCCGCACTGGTATGAAGATGCAGAATCCACATCCAATATGGATACGCTGAAATTTACAGTTGAAGTGGAAGAGGAAGGAGATTATGATTTGCATTTCCGTTATGCAAACGGCGGTGGAGACGCATTTGCAGATATTTTTGTCAATGACAAAAAGCTGGGCTATTTTACATTTCCAACTGTATATCAGGGCGCATGGGATACTTGGGGCATTGTTACGCTTTTTGAGGCGCAGAAGGACGGAGAAAATATTGAACTGGAAAACGTGCATCTGAACGCAGGAGAGAATACGGTCGAATATAAGCATGGCAGCATGGCAGGAATCAATATGGATCGTTTGACCATTACGGCACATGAGGAGAAAGAGGAGGTACGCACAGTAAAAAGCGTAGAGTCTCTGCAAGGTCTTTGTGTGAAAGCCGGAACGCTGTTTAAGGATTTGAATCTTCCTTCCAAAGTAAATGTAATGATAAATGGTGAGAAAGAGCCGTTGGAGACGTCTGTTACATGGAATGAAGAAGATGTTGATCTAAATACAGCAGGTATTTATACACTAGAAGGCGAGCTGCAGTTAGAGGAGGGGATTGTAAATTCAGATGCTCTAAAAGCGCAGATTGTCGTTACGGTAACAAAGGATGGAGAAGAACCAGATCCAGAACAGAAAGCGTCAATCAGTGAAGTGGGAGAGTTCGCATCCATCGACGTGAAGAAAGGCGTGGCCTTTGAAAATCTTGCACTTCCCAAAACAGCGGAAGTAACGTTAAGTGACGGAACGAAAGCAACGCTGCAGATTGTATGGAATGCCGGAGATTATAATGCGCAGAAAGCCGGAGCATATACCTTAAGCGGCGAGCTGGAACTGAAAGAGGGAATTGTAAATCCAGATGGACTGAAAGCGCAGATCGTGGTAATGGTAAAGAGGGATGAGACGGATCCGGTTGTAAATATAATCGAAGTGAAAAAACTGACAGACATTCGGGTAGAAATGGGAACCGCCTTTGAAAATCTTGCGCTGCCCAAAACAGCGGAGGTCATATTAAGTGATGAATCAAAAGAAATGCTGCAGATTACATGGCATGCGGGGACATACGATGCACAAAAGGCCGGCACGTATACTTTGATCGGTGAGTTGGAGTTAAAAACAGGAATCGCAAACCCGAATGGACTGAAAGCGCAAATTTCTGTTACGGTAGAAGGAACACAGATAGTAGATCCGCCAAAGGAGAAAACAATTACTGGAGTTAAGGCTCTGGCTGAAGTTGAAACTGCATTTGGGACACTGTTTGAGGCGCTTCCTCTTCCAAAAACCGTAATGGTGGATTTGAATGATAAGACGACAGCAACACTAGACGTTACATGGAGTGCAGGCATTTATAATGCGCAAAAAGCAGGAAAGTATGCCTTAAATGGTACGCTTGCAGTAAAGCAGGGAATATTAAATCCAAGCGGATTAAAAGCGCAGATTATGGTAACGGTTAAGGCAGATACATCTATACGCAGCGGTTCGGTGCATACAATCGGTGAATATCGGTATAAAGTAACAAGCGCCTCCAAAAATACGGTGTCCGCAGTTGGTCTGAAAACAGCAGGAAAGAAAAAGACGATAAAGAAAATTATAATTCCCGCTACGATCAAAATACAGGGAAAGAGTTATCGGGTTACGACAGTTGGAGATTCTGCGTTTAAGGGGTGTACAAAGGCAACGTCTATTACAGTTGGAACAAATGTTACAAGTATCGGAAAGAATGCATTCAATGGATGCGCCAAAGTAAAACAGGCGACAATAAAAGGCAAAAAATTGTCCAGTATCGGCGCAAAGGCGTTTTATAACTGTAAGGCATTAAAGACTGTGACCATTAAGAGTACGACGCTGAAAAAAGTTGGAAGCAAGGCGTTTACTAATACAGCTAAGAAAATCACAATCAAAGCGCCAGCTAAGAAAAAGGCTGCCTATAAGAAGTTGCTGAAAAATAAGGGTTTGAGTAAAAATGCTAAATTTAAGTAGAGATGTCGGACTTTGGAGCTGCGGTATAGAAACCTCTGGCAGGATAATAATCCTGCCGGAGCATATTTCTAAGAGAAGATAAAATACAGTGAAATGTTTGGATAATCAAAGAGAAGGTAACTGAAACTTGCAGATTAGAAGGGTACAGGTGGGAAATATGAAAAAAAGAGTAATCGCAGCAGTTTTAAGCGCTTTGATGGTTTTTGGATCTCTTCCGGCAGTGCAGTCATCCGCAGCCGATGAAAATGCTGGGGCAGTGGAAACGCTTGAGGCGCCGGATGTGAGTACGGGGCCTTTGTACTGGATGGCGTATGAGAGTGCATTTGAGAAGGATCATTATCTGGAAGAAGACCGCTGGGATAAAAATGTGGACTGGATGGCATCACAGGGATTTGTGAAAGCTGGATACGACATGATGTCTACCGACGGATGGATTGAAGGCGCTCAAACGATCGACGAGAATGGCTATGTCACTAAGTATAATTATTCATGGGACAAGACATGGAAAGAAATGGCGGAGCAGCTAAAAGAAAGTGGAATGACGCTGGGCGTTTATTACGATCCACTTTGGGTAACGGCAGCGGCATACAATTCCGATGCAAAAATCGTGGGTACAGATATTCCGGTGCGAAGTCTTGTAAATGATGCATATGGCCATTTCAGCAATTTCAAGGAGCAGGATGTGCCGCAGGGAGAAGGCTTTGACGGCAAGGAATGGTGCAAACAGGGTGAACCGGCGCTATATTGGCTGGATACGGACAAAGAAGGAGCAGAAGCATATATCAAAGGATATGTAAAACACTTTGCAGATGCCGGAGCGACATTTTTGCGGGTGGATTTCCTGGGATGGTATGAAAACGGAATTGGCGGCGACAATAGGCAAAATGGCAAGCCGGCTTACGGAACGGCACGGTATGAAACGGCATTGGAGTGGATGCGTGAGGCTTGTGATGAAAACGGCGTTATGCTAAGCCTTGTGATGCCGAATCAGTATAACCATGCGGAAGTGGAGTTAAAATACGGCCATATGATGTGCGTCAACGAAGACGTTGCAAACGGCGGATGGGACAGTCCCCAGAACGGTCCGGAGATGGGATGGCAGAATAACCATATCAGCGGGAGACGCCGCGGGCAATGGCAAAAAGACTGGGCGCAGTGGGGAAACAGCTTTGACGCATTTACCGGCTGGGCTGATGTAGGCGGCCGCGGGCAGATGATCTTAGACGGAGATTTTCTGCGGATGGCGCGCTTTGATGTCATCAAACTAGAGGACAACAGCGAACGGCCGATTGCAGGGGAAGAAATTGTAACGGCGGATGCACAGAAACGATCTGCGGTTTCCCTGGCGGCAATGGCAGGTTCTCCGATTTGCATTGCGGATCAGTATGATACCTTAAATGAAAATGCGCCGGATGGCGTGGATAACAGCGTATATTATCTGAACGAAGAAATCTTAGCATTGAATAAAGCCGGATTTGTGGCAAAACCGATGGGACTTGGAGAAAGCGAACGCTGGGCCGGACAGCTTCCAGACGGATCATGGATTGTAGGATTATTTAACCGTGACCGCAGCGTGAAAAACCAGACGGTTGACTTTAAGAAAGAGCTTGGTATTGTAGGAACTGCCAGCGTAAGGGAATTGTGGCAGCATAAGGATCTTGGAAAAATGGATACATATGTGATTGATCTTGCCGCATGTGACTGCAGAATTTTAAAGATTACGCCGGATACGGTAAGATACGAAGCGGAAGTTGCAAGTTTAAGAGACGGAGCAAACAACAACAAGAACCACAGCAATTTTTCCGGCTGGGGATTTGCGGATAAGTTGGAAAAAAGTGGCGGAGATGTACTGTTTGCAGTAAATGCCTCCGGTACGCAGGATATCCAGCTCCGCTACTGTAACGGAAGCGCAGAGAATCGTCCGGTTGCTGGCGTTTATGTAAACGAAAAGAAAGTTGGGGAAGCAGAACTGCCGTTTACAGGAAGCTGGGACAGCTGGGGGACTGTAACGGTTGAGAATGTGGAATTTGTATCGGGAGAAAATCTAGTGGATATTCAATGCATGAGTGATGTTGGATTTAATCTGGATTATATCGAGATCGGATCTGCCGGAGCAGAACCAGAGAAGAAAGTGCATATATTGTGCGAGGCAGAAGGCGCCGAGATTGGAAACGGGGCAAAAATAAATACGGATCATCAGCTTGCATACGATAAACGTTTTGTTGATGGTTTGGATCATCCACATTGGTATGGTGATGCAGCGACCAATATGGATACGCTGAAATTTTATTTCTCTGTAGAGGAAGAAGGGGACTATGATCTAAACTTCCGTTATGCAAATGGCGGCGGTGATGCGACGGCAGATGTTTTTGTCAATAATCAAAAGTTAGGCTATTTTACATTTCCGACGGTATATCAAGAAGCATGGGATACTTGGAGTGTTGTAACCTTATATAAAGCCCAAGAGGGCGGGGACGGCATACAACTAGAAACTGTACACTTAAATGCGGGCGACAATACAGTAGAATATAAACATGGAACGGGAGCAATCAATATGGACTGCCTGATCATTACACCGCATAAAGAAGATTCCATACGCACTGTGGATCATGTGCAGTCCTTTGAAGGAATTCGCATACCGGCCGGTTCTTCCTTTGATGAGCTGAATCTTCCATCAAAAGCAGGAGTTAGGTTGACAGGGGAAGATATATCGCAGGAAGTGACGGTTACATGGAGCGAGGAAGATATCCGGTTAGATACTGCAGGAACCTATATTCTGACGGGAATATTGCAGTTGGGTGAGCTGGGAGAAAATATTTCCAATACAAAAGCGGCTGAAATCGCGGTTACAGTCGAAGGCAAAAAGATTACCGAAGTAGAAGAAATCACAGGTATTGAAACGGAAAAGGGAGTAGCGTTTGAAAGTCTTGTTCTTCCAGAAACGGTGGGAGTCACTCTAGAAGATGGAACAAGTGAGACATTACAGGTTGTATGGGAACACGGCAGTTACAATGCGCAGAAAGCTGGCCGATATCTGTTAAATGGATCATTAAAGATAAAGAAAGGCATTGTAAATCCGGAGGGCTTGAACGCACAGATCATTGTAACGGTGCAGAAGGATGAGAATGAACCGGACCCAGAAGAAAAGATTGTCGAAGTAAGCAAACTAACAGAAATTTGGGTTGACAATGGTACGGCGTTTGCAGATCTTATGCTGCCTGAAACGGCAGAAGTGACGCTAGAAGGCGGAACAAAGGAAACTTTGAATGTGACATGGAACGCTGGAAATTACGATGCGCAGCTGGCTGGAACGTATACGTTAAGCGGTAATTTGGAACTGAAAGAAGGCATTGTAAATCCGGACGGTCTTGTGGCACGGATTAAAGTTACTGTGAAAGAAGCGGATATTCCGTCACCGCCTGTTGAAGTAAAGATTATCAGAGTAGGCAAACCGGCGGATATTTTGGCTGTCAAAGGAACAGCATTTGCAGAGCTTTTACTGCCTAAGACAATAGAAGTAACATTAGAAGACGGAACGAGCGAGACAGTAAACGTGACATGGAACGTTGGAGATTATAACGCTGAAGAAATTGGAGCGTATACGATAAGCGGCGACTTGGCATTAAAAGAGGGAATGATAAATCCGGATAATCTGACAGCACAGATTACAGTGAAGATATCAGAAGGAGATATTCCAGAACCTATTGAAGAAGCAGAAATTATTGCAGTAAAAGAACTGGAAGGAATCGAGGTAGAAAAGGGAACAGCATTCGCAGAACTTTTACTGCCCAAACTGGTAAACGTAACGCTTACTGGCGGAGTGAGCGATACATTAAATGTGATATGGAATGCTGATAATTATGATGCGCAGAAAGCCGGAACATATGTCTTAACGGGCGACTTGGAATTAAAAGAAGGGATTGTTAATTCGGACAGTCTTGTAGCGCAGATCACAGTGACTGTAAAGGAAGCGGACATTCCGAATCCGCCTGAGGAGAAACATATTATAGAAGTAATGGAACTGGAAGGAATTCAAATAGGTAAAGGAACGCCATTTGAAACCCTTGCATTGCCAAAAACCGTGGAAGTAACGCTATCTGGAGGAGTAAAAGAAACACTAAACGTAACATGGAACGCTGCAGGCTACAGTGCGCAGGAGGCCGGAACGTATACTTTAACCGGGGATCTGGAACTGAAAGAAGGAATTGAAAATCCGGATGGCCTAAAAGCCAAAATGACGGTTACTGTAAAAGACGAAACGCAGACAGTGGATCCGCCGAAGAAGAAAGTGATTGCCAGTATCCGAAGCATACCCGGAATGGAAGTTGCATTTGGAACAGTGTTTGAAGCGCTTACACTCCCAAAGACCGTAATAGCGGATATGGAGGACAAAACGACTGAGACATTGGATATTACATGGAATCCGGGTTCTTACGATGCACAGAAGGCCGGAACATATACGTTAAGCGGAACTATTGTGGCGAAAAGCGGAATTGTAAATCCAAAAGGGTTAAAAGCGCAGGTTACAGTAACTGTAAAAGCAGATACGTCTGTCCGCGATGGTAATGTATATACGGTAGGAGAGTATAAGTACAAAGTGATTAGCGCATCGAAAAAGACAGTATCAGCAGCCGGCTTAAAATCAGCGGCTAAGAAAAAGAAACTCAAAAAGATTATAGTTCCTAATACAGTTAAACTGCATGGAACGAGTTATCGGGTTACAGCAGTAGAAGCCTCTGCATTTAAAAACTGCACAAAGGCAACATCTGCTAGTCTTGGAAAAAATATTATTACAATTGGAAAACATGCATTTAACGGATGCAAAAAAGTAAAACAGGTAACTGTAAACAGCAAAAAAATGACTACGATCGGAGTAAAAGCATTTTATAATTGTAAAGTATTGACTAAGGTAACCATTCAAAGTACGGCATTAAAGCGTGTAGGAAACAATGCGTTTGGGAAAACGGCAAAGAAGCTTATTGTCAAAGTACCAGCGAAAAAGAGAGCGGCGTACAAGAAACTTTTGAAGGGAAAGGGCCTGAGTAAATTGGCAAAAGTAAAGTAGTTTAGGAGGAGACTGTAATGAAAAAATATCAAAAATACAGTAAAAAAGCTGCATTCCTGACTGCGGCGGCAATGCTTTTCGGCATTCTGCCGCCAAGTAACATCCTGCAGGCATCTGTGCGGTTTGACCATGTAAAAGTAAAGGATATTTATGAAGCCGAAGATGCAGAGAAAATCGGCTATGCAAAAAGGAATACGGATCATACCGGATATTCCGGCACAGGATTTGTAGATGAGCTTGGAAATGTGGGAAATGGTCTAAAATTTAACGTAACTGCAAAAAAAGCAGGCAGATATACCCTGTCTGTCCGCTACAGCGTAGGCAGCAGCGGCGATGCGGCGACGATTAACCTCTACGTAAACGGCAGCAAACAAGAACAGCTTGGTCTTGCCGCTCTGGGAAGTTGGGACGCATGGTGGAACCGTAATTGTACAGTGGAACTGAAGGAAGGAGCAAATACAATTGAACTGAAGCGGGAAGACGGCAACTCCAATGCAGCCAATGTGGACTACATTACGATAGAAGAGGCGGACTGGACGTATATCGGAAGCTGCAGCGGCGTTGAGGGGAGCGGAACAAGTGAACTGACCTTCCAATGCGAAAATGCCGCTGTCCAGATGAAAGCATGCGATGACAATATTATCAAAGTATGGTGTGAACCTACTGGAGAATTTTATCGCAGATATGAATCTTTTGCAGTAACAGAGGAAAATATCAACCCAGTGACGTTAAATGTGGAGGATAAGGGTGCTTATTATGAGTTTTCAACTGAAAAACTAACAGTTAGGATTACAAAGGCTCAGTTTGCAATTACATATCTGGATAAAGCCGGAAATGTACTCTGTGAAAATCAGGCGGAAAGTTTTGGATGGAATGATCAAAATGAATTGATTGTCAGAAACAAGATAGCTGCGGATGAGCAGTTTTGGGGGCTGGGTGAAAAAACAGAAGATTTTAACCGGAAAGGAGAAAATTTGACAATTTGGAGTACGGACTTTTTGGGCCGACAGGCAGACGCTATGGCGGCAGAACTTGGCAAAGGCTGCTGGTATCTTAGTGATCCGCATTTTATCAGCTCAAAAGGATATGCTGTGTATTTTGACAACAGCAGCAGGACTCAGTTTGATATGGGCGCTTCGGATGCCGGAACCTGTTCGTTTGGCACGATGAACCCTGCAGCCGGCGGAGAACTGTGTTACTATTTTATCGGCGGTGAGAATATGAAAGAGATGACTACATCTTTTACGGATTTGGTCGGAAAATCATTTTTTGCGCCGGAATGGGCATATGGAAATATGCAGTGTCATTATGGCTATACGCAGGCGAAAATTGAAGAAGTTGCGGCTACCTATCGGGAAAAACAGATTCCGTGTGATGTGATGTTTGCCGATATTGAATGGTATCAAAATCAGTGTTCACCTACAGAGTGGAACAAAAACAATTTCCCGACGCCGGATTCGATGCTTTCTAAACTGGATAGCCAAGGCTTTAAATTTGGATTAATTGATGATCCTAATATATCTGCGGCTACTACATCAAAAGAGGATTATAAAGTTGGAAAAGCAAATGATTTCTTTATCCATAATATTGAGGGCGAAACTTCTCTGGCAAACTGGCCTTGGGGCGGCGCTGATGGACAGGCAGTGAGCGGAATGTCTGGCGTAACAGATTTTTTCAATCCCGAGGCATCAAAGTGGTGGGGCGGTCTGCATGATCCGATTTTGACGCAGGGCGTAAAGGCATTTTGGCTGGATATGAATGAACCCGCCAGATATTTGCCAAACTGGGCATTTTATAATGAAGAAGGAAAGTCATATGGTGATATCAGTGAACTGCACAATGCCTATGCGTTAAAACACAATCAGGCAATGTATGAGAAAATCTCGCAAAACGAAGAAACGCGGCCATTCCTTCTGACACGCTCCGGCTTTACCGGATCGCATCGGTATGCATCTCCTTGGACAGGAGACACCGAAAGTGATTGGAAAGCAATGTCAGAGCAGTTGAGGCTGGGACTGGGACTTTCCATGTCGGGATTTTCTTACTGGGGATTTGATATCGGTGGATTTTATAATAGCTTTAGCGACGATATGTATAAACGCTGGGTGGAGCTGGCGACATTTGCTCCGGTACATCGGTTCCATTATGCAAACTGGTCTAATAACAATGATAATGGGCATGGCAATGAAGCTTATGTGGAAATCGGCAAGGAACCGTGGAATTATGGTTGTGAGGATATTTCCAGAACACAGATTAATATGCGCTATGAGCTGATTCCATATCTGTATTCCTGCACAGCGGATAGCGTGATTGGAACAGGTATGGAAGGAGACGGGGATAAAGGCACCGGAATACCGCTGGCAAGACCAATGGTAATGGAGTATTATGATGATAAGACTACATTTGATATGGACACCCAGTTTATGTGCGGACCGAGTTTTCTGGTTGCTCCCGTAGTTGAGGATTCCAATACGAAGCAGGTTTATTTCCCAAAAGGAAGCTGGTATGATTACAGTGATGGGACAATTATATCTCAGAGTGGAAATGAAACGAAAACGTATGCAGCTCCAATCGACAAGCTGCCTGTATTTGTAAAAGAAGGCGCAATTATTCCCAAAATGCCAGTGATGCAGTACATTGGTGAAAAACCGTTCGATCAGCTTACACTGGATGTATATCCGCTTACGACAGAAGGTGAAAGTTCTTTTGTATATTATGAAGATGACGGAGAGAGCCAGCAGTATAAAAATGGCATGTATGCAACCACGAAGTATATCTGCACAGTTATGGCGGATGGAATAAAGTTAGATATCGGAAAAAGAACTGGAAGCTACGCAGATCAGGTAACACAGAGGAATTATCTGCTACAGCTTCATAATGCGGCGGATGCATCGGATGTACAGTTTGATGGCACGTCTTTGGAAGCAAAAGACTCTTTGGAAGTATTGGAGCAGGCAGAACAGGGATATTATGCGGACAGCGACTCTAATATTTGCTATGTTAAAATCGGTGATGATGCAGCTGCTCATACGATTACAGTGAAATAACGATCATTTGTCGTTATAGAAAAAACCGTGCCAAGAGACAGAGAGGAAGCATAAAAGCATGTTCCTCCCGAAGTAAAAGATGCATCTTCTCTGTCCGTGGCTGGTTTTAGTGGCAGTTCAATATGCTTCTGCGCACTGGCAGTGCAGATAGCAGAAGGTAGCGAAGAACAGCCGGGAATCCGTCCTCTTTGCCGCAGACAAACTTTAAATAGGCCGGATTTCGTAACAGTGAAGCGGTAGGCTGAACTGTTCGTTACATTTCACACTCACGCCAGTTTTGGCGAATATTTCGTATCATCTGGCCCACGCCAGTCAGCGGAGTGACTGGCGTGGGTGTGAAATGCAACGAACTGTTACCGGCAGTTTAAAAAAGATCAAAAAACACTTGAAATCAGAATGGAACTATGGTATTATTAACACGTTGCTGATACAGCAATAGGGCTCCATGGTCAAGCGGTTAAGACATCGCCCTTTCACGGCGGTAACACGGGTT
>CAJUPF010000059.1 GCA_910588565.1 uncultured Lachnospiraceae bacterium | reverse complement strand
GGAATGGGCTGGATGCGTTACAGTTTGCGGCCGGGTTAGGCCGTGAACTGTAACGAGTAACAGATTATGCTTTTGCTGGAATAATTTCAGAGGTTGCGCCTGTTTTCCAAAACGTGTATAATTGCAGGAAGAGTTTGTGGAATAGATCGTTTGGAGGAAATGATATGTATGACAGCATTGTAATAGGTTCCGGGGCAGCGGGGAGTACTGTGGCGCGCAGGCTTGCTGACAGCGGGCAGAAGGTTCTGGTTCTGGAAAAGCGTTCCCATATCGGGGGCAACTGTTATGACAGGCCGGATGAACATGGGATTTTAATTCATGAGTATGGGCCGCATATTTTCCATACAAATGAAGAGGATGTATATCAGTTCTTATCGAAGTATACGGATTGGTATCTGTTTGGGCATGAGGTTGTGGCAAATGTGTACGGAGAGCTGCTGCCGGTCCCGTTTAATCTGAATACGCTTCGGAAGGTATACGGAAAGGAGAAGGCGGCAGAACTGGAGCGGCTTTTGCTTGCGGAGTATGGAGAAGGCAGCCGTGTGCCGATTATGAAACTGAAGGAGAATCCCAATCCGGAGATCAAGGCGATTGCAGATTATGTATATGAACATATATTTTTGCATTATACGATGAAACAGTGGGGGCAGACGCCGGAGGAAATCAGCCCGGAGGTAACGGGGCGTGTTCCAGTGCTGCTTTCGTATGATAACCGCTATTTTCAGGATAAGTACCAGGGAATGCCAAAGGATGGCTATACGGCTCTGTTTCAGAGAATGCTCGATCATCCGGGGATTACAGTCAGGACGTCTGTGGACTGCCGGGAATGCCTGCAGTTTGCAGGGGATAAGACGCTGTTTGAAGGGAGAGAGTTTCAGGGGACAGTGGTATATACCGGGGCAGTGGACGAGCTGTTTGACTGTGAATATGGGCGGCTGCCATATCGGTCTTTGGACTTTCGGTTTGAGCATTTCCCGGAGGAAAGCTATCAGGGGAGAAGTGTGGTGAATTATACGGTCAGTGAGGAATATACCCGGATTACGGAGTTTAAATATCTGACAGGGCAGCAGGATGCGGATGGGACTACAATTGTAAAGGAATATCCGTTTGCTTATACGGGAGCGGAAGGAGAGATTCCCTATTATGCGATTTTAAATGAGGAAAACCAGGCGCTTTACCGGAAATATGCCGGAAAGCTGGCGGCTTTTTCCAATGTATATTTACTTGGAAGGCTTGCAGAATATAAATATTATAATATTGACGCTATTGTAAAAAAATCGCTGCAGTTAGCAGATGAGATAAGGAGATAACAGATGAAATTATTATCCATAGCAATTCCATGTTACAATTCGGAGGCGTATATGCAGAATTGTATTCAGTCTCTGCTTCCTGGAGGGGCGGATGTGGAAATATTGGTTGTTGATGATGGTTCAAAGGACAGAACAGCGGAAATCGCGGATGAATACGAGAAGAAATATCCTGGCATTGTACGGGCCATCCATCAGGAAAACGGCGGCCATGGAGCGGCTGTAAATGCTGGTATTGAAAATGCTGCCGGGCTGTTTTTTAAGGTTGTGGACAGTGATGACTGGGTAGATTTGGACAGCTATCTTGCAATCCTGGCTAAGTTAAAAGAGCTTGCCGGGGGCAGGGAAGTCCTGGATATGATGATCAGTAATTTTGTATATGAAAAAGAGGGTGCAAGGCACAAAAAGGTGATGCGTTATGCGTCTTTGCTGCCACAGAACAAGCTGTTCCGCTGGGAGGAAACGAAACGGTTCCATAAGGGGAAGTATATTCTGATGCATTCGGTAATTTACCGGACGCAGCTTTTGCGGGATTGTGGTTTGGAGCTGCCGAGGCATACGTTTTATGTGGATAATATTTTTGTCTATCAGCCGCTTCCGTTTGTAAAGAATATGTATTATATGGATGTGGATTTTTACCGGTATTTTATCGGCAGGGAGGATCAGTCGGTCAATGAAAAGGTGATGATTGGCAGGGTTGATCAGCAGATTAAGGTGAATAAGCTGATGGTGGATACGTACAATCTCTGGAAGATACCGGATCGGAAGCTGCGCCATTATATGTTTAATTATCTGGAAATTATTACGGTGATTTCTACGGTTATGCTGATTCGGTCAGGAACGGCGGAGAATCTGGAGAAGAAGCGGGAGCTGTGGAGGTATATTAAGCAGCAGGATCTCCGGCTGTTTCATCATTTGCGGGCAGGGATTATGGGGAATACGATGAACCTGCCGGGACGAGGAGGCAGGAAGATATCGATTGCGGCGTATAAGATTTCGCAGAAGGTTGTGGGATTTAATTAGGGGGACGCTCCGGGGATACCTGTATGTCATACGGCAGTTTTAGGGAACATACGCAGCGGTACTAAGCGTGTAGTGATTGCAGGCAATCTCTGCGCGCTAAGGATCGGCGTTTATAAACGGTCGGAGGGCAGACAGATACCCGGCCGGAGCCGGCTGTCTTTGTCTGATAGACGCTTGGTTACATCTATATAATTTAACAGTATCTATAATCATAATTGAGATGCAGAAAAAATGCTGCATTTTATTTTATACTTGCAATATACCCCATAGGGGTATATAATGTCTTTAGAATAAATGAAATGAGGTATAAGGATGAGTGAAGAACGGGAATGCTGTTGCCATAAGACGAAGGAACGTTCGGTAAAAGAGTATAAGGATCTGATCCACCGTCTGAACCGGATTGAAGGGCAGGTGCGGGGGATTAAGGGGATGGTGGAGCGGGAAGCGTATTGTACGGATATTCTGGTACAGTCGGCGGCGGTGAATGCGGCGCTGAACAGTTTTAACCGGGTGCTTCTGGCGAATCATATTAAGACCTGTGTGACAAATGATATCAGAGAGGGGAAAGAGGAGACTGTCGATGAGCTTCTTGCTACACTGCAGAAATTAATGAAATAGAGGTGATAGTATGAAACAGTATACAGTTACGGGAATGAGCTGCGCGGCCTGCAGCAGCCGTGTGGAAAAGGCGGTTGCAAAGGTGCCGGGGGTAGAGTCTTGTTCGGTGAGCCTTTTGACGAATTCTATGGGCGTGGAAGGCAGCGCTTCTGAGGGAGAAATTATCCAGGCTGTGGAAGCTGCCGGTTATGGGGCTTCGGTAAAGGGAGGAGAAAAAAGTACCTCTGGAAGCGTGGGTACAGCCGCTGCGGAGGATATGCTGGCAGATAAAGCGACGCCTCTTTTGAAGAAAAGGCTGATTGCATCTGTGGGATTTCTGCTTGTGCTGATGTATATTTCCATGGGTCATATGATGTGGAACTGGCCGCTGCCGGGATTTCTGGCGGAAAATCATGTGGCGATGGGTCTGCTGCAGCTTCTTCTGACAGGAATTATTATGGTGATTAACCAGCGTTTTTTTATCAGTGGATTGTTGAGTCTGTTTCATCTGGCGCCAAATATGGATACCCTGGTGGCCCTGGGTTCTGCGGCTTCTTTTATTTACAGTACGTATGCGCTGTTTGCCATGACAGATGCACAGCTCAAGGGCGATATGGCAGGCGTAATGGCATATATGCATGAATTTTATTTTGAATCTGCCGCGATGATTCTGACATTGATTACAGTTGGAAAAATGCTGGAGGCGAGATCAAAAGGACGGACAACGGATGCTTTAAAAAATCTGATGAAGCTTTCGCCAAAGACGGCGGTGCTTGAAAAAGACGGCACAGAGACAGAAGTTCCCATTGAGCAGGTGAAAAAAGGGGATATTTTTGTTGTACGTCCGGGAGAAAATATTCCGGTAGACGGTGTTGTTCTGGAAGGAAACAGCGCAGTAAATGAAGCTGCTTTGACAGGAGAGAGTATTCCGGTGGATAAAGCAGCCGGGGATCATGTGTCGGCGGCAACGGTCAACAGTTCCGGGTTTTTAAAATGCGAGGCAGTCCGGGTTGGGGAAGATACGACATTGTCCCAGATTATTCAGCTGGTCAGTGATGCCGCAGCTACAAAAGCGCCGATTGCAAAAGTGGCGGATAAGGTTTCCGGCGTATTTGTCCCGGTTGTTATTTCGATTGCGTTGGTTACCATTCTGATCTGGCTGATTGCTGGGGAAGGAATTGGCTTTGCGCTGGCAAGGGGAATTTCGGTGCTGGTAATTAGCTGTCCATGTGCGCTTGGGCTTGCAACTCCGGTGGCGATTATGGTAGGCAATGGTATCGGGGCCAGAAACGGAATTATGTTTAAAACAGCCGCATCCTTAGAGGAGGCCGGAAAAGTGCAGATTGTGGCTCTGGATAAAACAGGTACCATTACGACAGGAGAACCCAGTGTAACGGATATGATACCCGCAGAGGGTATGACAGAAGAGCGGTTATTGTATTATGCCGCTTCTCTTGAGCAGAAAAGCGAGCATCCGCTGGCAGGCGCGGTTTTAAAGTTTGCAGAAGAAAAAAAACAGAAACTGGATGAAGTATCGGAGTTTGCCGCGGTCGCTGGAAACGGCCTGACAGGAGCGCTGAACGGGGAAACGCTGCGAGGCGGGAACGCTGCCTTTATCCGCAGGTTTCTTTCACTGCCTAAGATTTATGAAAAACGGGCGGCGCAGCTGGCAGAGGAAGGTAAGACGCCGCTGTTTTTCGCAAAAGAAGATCAGTTTATCGGTATGATTGCAGTTGCGGATGTTTTAAAAGAGGAGAGCCCGCAGGCGATAAAAGAGCTTAAAAATATGGGAATCCGTGTCGTGATGCTGACCGGGGATCATGTGCGAACTGCGGAGGCGATTGGAAGCAGGGCCGGAGTAGATGAAGTAATTGCCGGAGTTTTGCCGGAAGGAAAAGAATCGGTGATCCGTTCGTTAAAGAAACAGGGTAAGGTTGCCATGGTGGGTGACGGTATCAATGACGCGCCTGCACTGACAAGGGCGGATATCGGCATTGCCATTGGGGCAGGGACAGATATTGCGATTGATGCGGCAGATGTGGTATTGATGAAGAGCAGGCTTAGTGATGTGCCGGCTGCGATCCGGCTTAGCAGGGCGGCTCTGAAAAATATCCATCAGAACCTGTTTTGGGCATTTTTCTATAATATAATTGGAATTCCCCTGGCAGCAGGGATTTGGATTCCGTTGTTTGGATTAAAACTAAACCCGATGTTTGCGGCGGCAGCGATGAGTTTATCCAGCTTTTGCGTCGTATCCAATGCATTGCGTCTGAACCTGTTATCCATTCACGATGCAGGTAACGATAAAAAAATAAAAACGAAAAAGAAAATGGAGGATGATACCATGGAAAAAACGATGAAAATTGAAGGTATGATGTGCGGACACTGTGAGGCAAGGGTGAAAAAGACCTTAGAGTGCATTGACGGTGTGGCAGAAGCGGCAGTCAGCCATGAGGCAGGAACGGCAGTTGTGACTTTGGAACAAGAGGTGCCGGATGATGTGTTAAAGACTGCAGTAGAAGAACAGGATTATAAGGTACTGTCTGTGCAGTAGATGGATTTTGCACTGCTATGCAGAAACTGCTGTATCGTAACGCGTTGGATGAAATGATAAAATAGAAAAATAAAAAGCCCAGGGAGTTCAGGCGGCTGACAGTATCGTCAGTGTGCGTTTTGCCCCTGGGCTTTTTGCAGAGCCAGCGCCTAACATTGGCTGCAGTTACATTTCTTTATA
This sequence comes from uncultured Lachnospiraceae bacterium, assembly GCA_910588565.1. GTDB lineage: Bacteria > Bacillota > Clostridia > Lachnospirales > Lachnospiraceae > Roseburia_B. The sequence goes on along the minus strand of CAJUPF010000059.1, from coordinate 13,821 downwards.
GATCTGGGACGCCATAATTCTGTCACTGTTCTGGTATTTATCGCTGATATAGTTCTCCGTTTCTCCCTGAACGGAAAAATAGACAATCTGGCAGATTTTCATATAGGGATAAATTTTTACTCTTTGCAGACAGGTCAGCTGCAGTGTCCAGTATCCGCAGAAGCCGACATCGCCGAATCCTGCCGTTACATGTATGCCAAGTCCCAGGCGTCCCATGGAGGAGCGGCCAAATAAAATGGGGACATAATTGTAAGTCTCCGTATATTCCAGAGTTTTGGCCAGATATAATTTGCCGGGTTCGAGAATAAAACCTTCATCGGGGATGATCATATTCTGGACTTTGTTTTCCTTCTTGGGATCTAAAATTTCATCCTCGTAAACGGCGATTTCGCTGCTGAGTTTTAAATTGTAACTGTTGGGGTTTACCTGGGATTCGTCGTACGGGGTGATAATAATGTTTTTTCCGATATTTTTTTTGATTTCATTTCCGGTTAGGATCATGTGGATCGCCTGCTTTCGTTTTTTTGTTTATTCTAGCATGATTTTGGGATAGGGACAACAGAAAATGTGTTATATATAGACATAACTGCTTTGTCACATAAATGTTTAATACTTGTTTTTTGTACCCTTGCGCTATCCGACATTCCTCACACAGTTCTTCTGATTTTTTGCGGATCGCTTTTTTATCGGCGTCTGAAAGGACTGGTTTTGACGGCATAGTTTGATTGGTTCTTTTCTGGCTTTGCTGTTACGAAAAATTTGTAAAAATAGACAGAATGCACTATACTAATATTGATACAAAATACCTTTTGTGGCATACGTGCCATACGGCAAAAATAATGAAAAAGCGAGGCGAAGCGATATGCCGGACAGCGAAATGCGGCAATACAGAAAAATGACAGAAACACCCGTCTCCCGGCTGATTATTGCGCTGGGGATTCCAACTACAATCAGTATGTTGGTGACCAATATTTATAATATGGCGGATACCTGGTTTGTAGGTAAAATCGGCACCAGCGCATCCGGCGCAGTCGGGATTGTCTTTGGATTGATGGCAGTGATTCAGGCGTTTGGATTTATGTTTGGACATGGGGCAGGCAGTATTATTTCCAGAAAATTAGGAGCCAAGGATGTAGAGAGCGCCTCCCGTTTTGCCTCGACTTCCTTTGTCTGTTCTCTTACAGCGGGAATTGGCATTACTGTGTTTGGAGTACTCTTTTTTACACCGTTTCTGCGGATTCTGGGAAGTACGGATACGATTCTTCCCTATGCGAAAACCTATACAGGGTTTATTCTTGCAGCAGCGCCGTTTATGACGGCCAGCTGTGTATTAAATAATATTCTCCGCTATGAGGGAAAAGCAATGTTTGCCATGGCCGGTCTTACCTCTGGCGCTGTATTAAATATATTTGGGGATTATATTTTGATAGAGCGATGCGGCCTTGGCGTGTCCGGGGCGGGACTGGCTACGGCGTGTTCCCAGACGATCAGCTTTTTGATTTTGCTGTATATGTTTCTTGGAGGAAAAACAGAGAGCAAGCTAAAGTGGGGACATATTACGCATGACTGGAAGGAAGTTGTGCTAATCTGTAAAACAGGGATGCCCAGCCTGATGCGCCAGGGCCTTTCCAGTATTTCTACTATGCTGCTGAACGGACAGGCGGGCCTCTATGGGGATGCGGCGGTAGCGGCTATGACGATTGTAAACAGGATTTATTTCTTTGTTTTTGCAGTGGGGCTTGGAATCGGGCAGGGATTTCAGCCGGTCTGCGCGTTTAATTATGGCGCGCGCAGATTTGACCGTGTACGGCGGGGATTTTTGTTTACCTGTGCGGCCGGGGAAGTCGTGCTGGGAGCCGCCGCTGTTGCCGGCATAGTTTATTCGCCGCATCTGGTAGGGTTTTTCCGCAGTGATCCGGAAGTAATAGCGATTGGGACGTTTGCCCTGCAGGCGCAGCTTGTGGCGCTGTTCTTTCTGCCGCTGTCTGTCTGTGCCAATATGATGTTTCAGAGTATTGGAAAAAATGTGATTGCCACGTTTCTTTCAAGCCTAAGGAGCGGGCTGTTTTTTCTGCCGGCAATTGTGATTCTGCCGCGTTTCCTGGGATTGTATGGTATACAGATTGCCCAGACGGTGGCGGATATTCTGGCATTTGCTGTTTCCGTGCCGTTTTCAGTCTGGTTTATGGGGAAATTGCAGAATGAAAGTGGAAAGGATGGGAAGGCAGAATGAAATTGGGACATGGAAGCGGTTTCATTTCAGGCTATGACACTGCTTCCAGAGAGGAAAAGAAAAATCAGAGTTTAGAGGCTTTTTAGAGGTATGCTTGTTACTATTTTTTTGTTCAGAAACACAAAACGGGATGTCACAATCCCATCGCAATGCCATATGGCGCAGTATAAGAAAGGATGAAGAAATGAAGAACAGAAAAATGAAAACATGGATGCTTATGATAACTGTAGTTCTGGCAACCGTAACAGGGTGTGGGGATGCAGGCAGTACAACGTCTTTGAATGCGGAAAAACCGCCAGAAGAAACTTTTTCCGGGGATACCGAGGCTCCATATGACGATGGCGGGGAAGATTCCGCAGAAGATAATCTGGCAGCTCCCACACAATCGGATGGAAATGAAGTTCCGGAAGCAGACGACGGCGGCGGTGACGGGAAACCGGAAGACACTGGAGAAAATGATTCGGCAGGAAATGCCGCAAAAGAGGAGGCATATCTGATTGGAAATGTAAAAAGCATTGGCAGTGACAGTTTTGTGGCCAGCAAGTCTTATACAGAAGGAGATGGAATTCTGGTTGCACCGGCTGAAGGCAGTTCGGACGAGGAGCTTGTTACGATATATGTTTCAGATGCTACGCAGTATGAGGTAAAAAACGTGAAAAACAGCGGCGTGAATGGGGATGCTGATGTGGAACGGCGAGCCGGGAGTTTTTCTGATCTGAAAGAAACCTGTGCGGTTGAGATTTCCGGATATTATGATGGGGAAAACATTCAGGCGGAGATTGTTACCATCAGTTTTTTTGTATAAGTGCAGTTATAGCGGTGCGGCCCGCAGGCCTTGTAAGGAAAGGAATGCGGGTCTTTTTTTGCGCCAGAAAGCGGCATACAGATTAGGAAAATGTAAGTAAATACCGAACATTTAGCGCCCTGCGGCAGTTTTAAGCGCAGTGAAGCTTATGAGGGATGGGTTTTTAGTGCAAATTGTGAAATTTTACTAAAAAAGCGGATTTTATAAAAAAAGTAATGCTTGTAATTTGCAAATTATTTGTAAAAAATAGGAAAGTATTTTTTTATTTGAGTTAAGCATTTTCCGTATTTATCATACTTTTTGTTCCTTAAAAAACAAGAGTCAGAAGATAGGATTAAAAATATCTGAAAATACGCCATGAGATTTGTTTTTGTTCATTTTGTAGAATTTACTAAAAACAAAGTGGAAATGGATTGGATTTTTGACTAAAAGAGTATATAATATTGTTTACAGGAAGTTGTAGTATGTAAATGTAACAAAAATGCATCTGGAAAACTTGAACGCATGGGAGGAATTGAATATGCAGAAAGAGGGAAGAAAAAAGTGGAAAAAAATGTTTACCCGGATACTGGCAGGTATTATGAGTGTATCAATGGCAGTTCCGGCGGCGCCCATACGGGCGGCTGCACAGACAGGAACGCTGCAGGCGGCCCGGAGTAATGCAGGGGAAGTTACGGAGATCTTACCCTGTGAGGATGTTTATACGGTAAACGGAGTAAAACCGGTTTTACCGGATAAAGTAAAAGTAAAAATCGGAGAAGAAGAAGGGGAACGGGATGTTGTCTGGAATCTTGCAGGAAAAAGTTTTTCGGGCGACAGCGGAAAAGTAACGGTAGAGGGGACTGTTGCAGGCAGTGATCAGAAAGCTTCTATTGATGTTTATATGGCGATGGAGAACGCGGTATATGTGATTGAATGTAATTCGCCAAATTCCTCGAAGTTCCGGGAGGTTGCAGCATATGCGAATCTGCGGAATGAGACAGGGGATCAAAAGTACAGGGAGGGAAACCAGTGGGGATATCTGGGAGATTATCTTTCCCATGATCCAAACAGTTCGGACAATTATGCCTCCGGCTGGTATGCGGATAAGACGAAACCATCAGAAGAACAGGTGATGAAATACCAGCTTCCGCTGGATGCAGGAGCATATAAAGTGACATTTGGGGCATCAGAATGGTGGGACCAATGGAATGACGATAAACATCGTTATATGGATGCTGCCGTTGTACATGAGGACGGTACAGAACAGGCGCTTGGCAAATTCAATGCATATAATGGCGGCGATTGGTGGAGTACAACGCAATTTTCCGGCATTTCCTGTAAGGATGCAGAGGATTTGATTTTTGAAATCCGCAAAGGGGAAGATGGCAGAGAACCGGTTATTTCTTTTCTGTGGGTACAAAAAGATTTGAATCTGAACCAGCTGAAAGACGCGCTGCAGAAGTTTTCCCAGCTGGATAAAGACAGATATGCAGATAAGCAGGAGGCGTTTGCGGCTGTATATCAGGCAGCGTTAGAAGGCCATCCGCTGTTGTATCTGTCATCTGCAACGCAGGAAGCTGTGGATGCGGCAGCGGCAGCGATTGAAGCTGCCCTGGAGGAGCTTGGAAGCGCGGAGACAGTTCTTTCAAAAGAAGCCCTGGAAGCGAATCATTATGTGCTTTATACGGCAAACTGCGGTACGCCGGACCCATCTGTGATTCCAAATACGGATTCGGAACGCCTTGGGCTTTTGCAGTCGTCTGTAGACCAGAAGTTGGGAAAAGATGTTGTGACAGGATACCGCTGGGGCTGCGATCCGGATACGCAATATTCGATTGTGGCAAAGAGCGCGGAGAATGCGACGGATATCGGCAGAAGTTTTATCTATATGTCCACTGAGTCAGAATTTGATAAAAACAAGAGCACCCTGGGGTATTCCTTTGAGGTTCCGATGATTGAGGCGGAGGGAATTGAGCCGAATACCTATGAGGTAACAGTGGCATTTGAACATCATTGGTCAGGCAGTGATAAGACTATGAATATCCTGCTGGAAGGAAGAACGGTTGCCACGGATGTATTTGCAGGCGACGGGGACTGGGTAGTCAGATCGTTTACCACGGAAGTAACAGACGGCGAGCTGAATGTGCAGGTTAAGGCTCCCAGAAGAACAAATTCAAACGGCGATCCCATACTGAATTTTATCAGAGTGCGTGCGGTAAAACACACAGAGCCCGAAATTACAACATATGATTACATCAGCGGAAATGCCGGAGAAACCTTATATGATACGGAAGGCAGGCGGATTCAGGCACACGGCGGCCAGGTGCAGAAAATTGGCGATACCTGGTACTGGATTGGAGAAGATAAGACAAACGATTACCGTCCCTGCGGCGGCATCCATATGTACAGCTCCAAAGATCTGTGCAACTGGGACGATGAAGGCGTTGTTTTAAAGACAATGGAATCGGAAGATGAATTTGAAACAGACGGCTATTTTAAAAATCTTTATGGAGATTTGACAGATGAAGAAAAAACAGAAATATTTATTGATCTGGATCGGAATAACTGTGTGATGGAGCGCCCGAAAATGCTTTATAATAATAAAACCGGAAAATATGTGATCTGGTTCCATGCAGACGGGCGTACTCCGACAAATTCGGCGGATTATGGGAAAGCAAAAGCCGGGGTTGCGGTTGCTGACAGTCCCGCTGGGCCGTTTCAGCTGCTGGGAAGCTATAAGCTGAACTATCACAAGGCTTCGGATGGTGGACCGGATGGGTATTATAGTTACGGCTATGACGGATGGGATGGAAGAGGTTCTGTTCGGGATATGAATCTGTTTCAGGATGATGACGGAACGGCGTATGTAATTTATTCATCCGATGGAAACCAGACGACCTATATTTCCAGATTAAATGAAGCGTATACCGGGCTTGCGGCAGACCGGGATGAAGCGGTAGAAGGCGAGGATTTTATCCGGGCATTTGGATGGTCAAGGGAAGCGCCTGCTATGTTTAAATATAATGGAAAATACTATATTATTAACTCCGGCTGTACCGGATGGGCGCCAAATGCGGCAGAGTGCTGGATGTCTGACAGCCCGCTTGGGACATGGCGGAAAATGGGACGCAACGGCGGCAATCCCTGTATCGACAGCGGCTCAGATACCACGTATACCACACAGAGCACCTGTGTAATTCCGGTAGACCCGGACAATGGATTTTACATTTATATGGGAGACAGATGGAATTCCGGCAGCCTGAGAGATTCCAGATATGTATGGCTTCCAATGGAATTTGACGGCAATGATGAACCAGCGATCCGGAGTATAGCGGACTGGAATCCGCAGGAGAAAAATCTTGAAGCGGCAAACAAGATTTTTAACTCTGTATTCCAGGAAGCAGAGGCTCTGAAGAAAACAGATTATACAAAGGAGACATGGAGCGTTCTGCAGGAAGCTTTCGATACGGCAAAGGCAGTGCAGGAAAAAGAAAATGCGTCTGTACAGGAAATTACCGACGCCAGAAAAGCATTGCAGGCCGGAATGGAAGGCTTACAGGAGGCTCCGAAGGCAGCAGAGGAAGACTGGGCAAAATTAGAAGCGGCGATCCGGTCGGCAGAGACAAAACAGGAAAGCGATTATACCGATAAAAGCTGGAGTCCGTTTGCAAAGGCGCTTGCAGCTGCAAAAGAACTGTTAGAGCAAAAGGATGCAGAGCTGTCAAAAGAAGCAGTGGATGAAGCGGCCAGCGTTTTAAGCGAGGCGCAGGAAGGGCTGAAAGCGGCGGGCCGGGAGGCATTGGAAGCGGCAGCGGAAGAAGCACGGGCAAAAGAAGAGGAAGTTTATACGGCTTCCAGTTTCACACGGCTGAAAAAAGCGCTGGAAAAGGCAGAGGCAGCGCTTGCAGATGCAGGCAGCAGCAAAGCGGATATCAAAGCTGCGCTGGATGCGCTGGAAACTGCGCTGGATAAACTGGTCAGAAAACATATTTCGGAAGAAACGCCGGTTACTCAGTTTATGGATTGTATTGAGCCTATGTATATTACAAATGAACTGAGCAGCGCCTGCTGGGGCGCGGCGGATGTCGGCGCAAGAGATCCGGAGAACGGCCTGGAAGATCAGAACATGGAACATTACTGTTACTGGGATGGCGGAATTATCAAAGATGAGGAAACGGGCAAATATTATATGTTTGCCAGCCGCTGGAACCAGGCAGGCGGACACTGGGGGGAAAACGGTATCTTAGGATGGCAGGGTTCCCAGGCAATTTATGCGGTAAGCGACAGCCTGTACGGCCCATATGCCGACCAGGGGCCAATCTGGCCGGACTGGTGCGAGGGCGCAGGGCATAATGTATTCCCGTTTAAACTCAGCACAGGCGATCCGCTTTATAAAGAGGGATACCGCTATGCGATTTCCATCAGCGATACGGGAATGCATGGAGAAACGGCAAACGGAACGATTCATATTTCCAAGAGCCTGCAGGGTCCCTGGGAGCTGATCGATAACGGCAATAGTGGAAAATTAAAGGCATCCGGCGGAGAGGGATTTTCCTTATCCAATATCAGTATTATGGTGCGTCCAGACGGAAAATACGAAGCAACCAACCGGAACGGCGATATTGCAATCGCGGATTCCGTTGCAGGAACCTGGGATGTAAAAGTAAACGGATTGTGGTGGAAGATAGACAATATGAATCCGGAACAGGTGGAAGATCCTGTTATCTGGTATTCGGACGGCCTGTACCATATTGTAGTAAATAAATGGGATGCCCGTATGGCTTATTATATGACATCGGAAGACGGAATTAATAACTGGACCAGGCGTCCGGGAACGGCGTATACGCCGATTGCAGATTTCCTGCGTTACGAAGACGGGACGATCAACAACTGGGCCAAGATTGAACGGCCAAATATCTATGTGGAAGACGGTAAAATTGCAGCAATGACATTTGCTGTTATTGACGTACAAAAGGAATCGGATCACGGAAACGATCAGCATGGAAGCAAAGTAATTGTAGTGCCGTTCTCTTCTGAGAAACTGACAGAACTGGATGCACAGCCAAGTCCAATGGAGAGCCGGACAGGTATCCTATCGACAGCAGACGCTGCGGCTCAGTCTTATGGCAGCGAAGACGGCAAGAACTATGGTGCAGAGGAATTTCTGCAGATTCAGAAATCACCGGATTACCTCAGCAGAAGAATGGGCCGTTTTGGAGAAGGCAGAAATAAGCCCTATAACGAGTATGACAACAAGATTGGTTATATCAAATACGATCTGTCAGAATATCAGATGGCAGAGGATGAAGAGATAGAAAACGCGTATTTATCCCTGGTCTATCTGGAAAAAGTGACAGGCGACGCAGAAAGCACAAAAATCGAAGCTGTTCTCTGTGATGCGGACTGGGAAGAAGGCAGTGGAAAAGAGAGCGTCAATGGCAATGCAGCCGCTGCGCATGCACTTACCTGGAACAACAGGCCAAAGCTGAATTACAGTGAAGAGGACGCAGAGGGAACGATTGCACAGTCTGAGCTGTTTTATACAGCGGATTTAAAACGGGTTGTCAATATTGACGTAACAAATCTGGTTCGGAAGTTTTACAGTGAAAATCCACAGAGCACGGAGCTTGCGTTTGCCATCATCGCAACGTCAACAGGCAGCCGTATGCGCGTTGGCAGCAAAGAAGCAGGAGAAGAATACGCACCGATGCTGGTACTCAATGTAAAAGGAGACGGCACAGCAGATAAAACAGCATTGAATGCTGCGATTGCAGAAGCAGAAACATTGAATGCGGACGATTATACAGCGGAAAGCTGGGAGGAATTTCAGAAGTGGCTGCATGCGGCAAAGAGCGTGTCAGAACATAAATATGCAGCACAGAGCGCAGTTAACAGGGCTTTAAAGAATCTGAACGACGCGAAAAAAGAACTTGTAAAGACGGATACTCCGATTACGCCAGGGCCGGATAAGGCAGATAAAACAGCATTGGACGCAGCAATCCGGGCAGCGGAAGCATTACAGGAAGACGATTATACAGCGGAAAGCTGGGCAGTATTTGCAGAGAAACTGAATACAGCAAAAGATGTATCCCAAAATAAGGAAGCGGATCAGGCCGCAGTAGACGAAGCTTTAGACAATCTGAACAAAGCAAAAGATACGCTGGTGAAAAAAGACACTCCGGTTACATCGAATCCAGATAATGTGGACAAAGCAGCATTGGAAGCGGCGATTCAGGAAGCGGAAGCGTTACAGGTAGAGGACTATACGGCGGAAAGCTGGGCAGCATTCCAGGAGGCGCTCAAAGCAGCCAAGGCAGCAGCTGAAAATAAAGAAGCGGATCAGGCCGCAGTAGACAAAGCGCTGAACAGCCTGACAGAAGCCAGGGAAGCCCTGCAGGCCGCGTCACAGAAACCTCCGGTAACAGATGTCTCTGTAAAAGTGAATAAAATTGTAATCAAAGGTTCTTCCAACAGGCTGTATCAGGGAGAGAGCACGCAGCTTCAGGCGGACATTGCTCCCGCGAATGCTTCTAATAAAACAGTAACCTGGGCATCTTCCAATTCCAAGATTGCGTCTGTAACGGCAGAAGGGCTTGTAACAGGAACCGGGACAGGAACAGCGGTAATTACAGCAGCCGCCGCAGACGGATCCGGCGTCAAAGGAACATATACGATTACCGTACTGGAACGGGAAGCGGCAGGAGCGGTAAAGAAAATTACGCTTAAGAGCAATACAAAAGGCATTGCGGCAGGCAAAAAAGTAACAATTGAAGCGAAGGTAACGGCAACAGGAAATGCAGTGAAGACATTAGCCTGGTCAAGTTCCAATAAAAAATACGCAACGGTGAATTCCAAAGGCGTAGTAACCACGAAAAAGGCAGGCGCCGGAAAAACAGTTACAATTACTGCAAAAGCGAAAGACGGAAGCGGTGTAACAGCGAAAATCAAAGTAAAGATTATGAAAGATTCCGTGAAGAAAATCAGCTTGAAATGCAGCAAAAAGTCAGTGGCCGCAGGAAAGAAAGTTACAGTCAAAGCCTCTGTAAAAACAAGCGGAAAGAAAAAAACTGTCACCATTACAGCAGCAGCTACAGACGGAACCAAGAAAAAGGCAAGTATTAAAATCAGAATTAAGTAATATATAGATGGTTTGCCTAAAGGAAAGCTTATTGCGGAAGGAGAAGGCGGGGAACAGCCGGTCTGCTTCCTTCCGCTTTGTGTTTGGATGAAATTAATTTCACTATTTTTTACAAAAAAATACGGAAAAAATTGTATAGAATGCCTATTTACAAAAACTGGCAGAACAGGTATTATATCCACACACTGAAATCGATAACATACAGACGAAATGAAACAGTGAAAAAAAGAATCCAGACAGAGGAGGTAAATTATGCAGCAGATGAATGTGAAGTTTAATGATGTGGATCAGATCAGACAGTTTGTTAACATAATTGACAAATACGATGTGGATTTTGATCTGGGTGCCGGACAGAGGATTGTGGATGCGAAGTCAATTCTTGGGGTGATGGCATTGGATTTTTCTGGACCATTGCGTTTGCGTTACGACTCAGAGGACGTAGCAATCAAAGAAAAGATTATGCCTTTCCTGTGTTAAAAAGCGCAGGAAGACTGTTGTTAATGGAGGCAAACAGTTGAATCGAAAAATAATTTTTCTGGATATCGACGGCACATTGACAGAACCAGGGTGCAATGTGCCGCCGGATTCTGCCATAGAGGCTATCCGTCAGGCGAGAGAGGAAGGCCATTATGTATTTTTATGTACTGGCAGAAATTATGATATGTTACTGCCTGTACTGGGTTATGGCTTTGACGGAATTGCAGCCAGTTCAGGAGGATATATTGAATGCCTGGGCAAAGTGATTTATGACTGCCCTATGACAGAACGGCAGCAAAAGACTGCGATGGAGATTTTGAAAGACAACGGCATATTCCGGACAGTGGAATGCATGGATGGATCTTATACGGATGAATCGTTTAAAGAGTTCTTAAGAAGCCATGCCGAAGAAGGAGGCAACAGTGAACTGCTGCGGTGGCGGGAGCAGATAGAACAGTCGCTGCATATCCTTCCGATGAAGGAGTACAGGGGGCAGCCAGTTTATAAAATTGTCATTATGTGTCCGGCAAAAGAGAAGTTAAAGGAGCCTAAGAAGCTTCTGGCGCAAGAATTTGATTTTTGCATTCAGGATGAGAACAGAGCTGGATTTATCAATGGAGAAATTGTAAACCGGAAGTTTGACAAAGGGAGGGCTGTTAAGCGGATCTGTATGCATCTGGGCATCCCGCTTTGTGATTCCATAGCCATTGGGGACAGTATGAATGACAGAGAAATGCTAAAGACAGCGGGAATTGGCATCTGTATGGAAAATGGCGGCAAAGCTTTACAGGAACTGGCGGATGATATCTGTCCTTCTGTGCAAAAGGATGGTATCCGGGAAGCGTTTCTAAAATATCATTTAATCAGCAAGTGAATATTTTTTTTGACGAATATGAAATCGATTACATAATTTTGCACAAAAATGTAATTCCATATTTGTGAAAAGTACCGATTTACAATGAAAAGAGTTGATGATATAGTTTTACTAGAAATGAAAACGATTTCATATATGTGATTTGTATTTGCATAAGCGACTGCAAAAGGTGCAGAAATGGCAGGTTTGGATGCATGGGATGCGGGGGGATTGCGGTTGCAATGATTCTGCCATCAAGGGGAAAAGAGGAGGTTTGTAACGATGGATTATGCAACATGTGCAAAAGAAATTTATGAGACTCTTGGGGGAAGGAGTAATCTGGTAAGCGCTGCACATTGCGCGACCAGGCTTCGGCTTGTAACGGTAGACAACAGCAGGATTGACATGAAGAAGCTGGAAAGCATTGACGGAGTAAAAGGTGTGTTCAGCAATAATGGGCAGCTGCAGCTGATTATCGGAACTGGTACAGTGAACAAGGTTTATGAAGAGTTTTTAAACATAAGCGGCATGACTGCAGCAACCAAAGAGGATGTAAAAGCGGCTGCAGCAGCGCAGCAGCCTGTCTGGAAACGGATGATCAAGGCTCTGGGAGATGTATTTGTGCCGATTTTACCAGCTATTGTGGCGTCCGGCCTGATGATGGGACTGGTGGAGGCGCTTGGAAAAGCGATTCCGGCGTTTGCCGGAAGTGACTGGTACGGTATTCTGGATTTGCTGGCTAATACTGCGTTTACCTTTCTTCCGGTGCTGATTGCGGTATCCGCCACGCGGGTATTTGGCGGAACTATTTTCCTTGGCGCGGTAATTGGGATGATTATGATTCATCCTGACCTGATCAATGCATGGTCGGTTGGCTCTATGGAAGCGTCGGAGATTCCGGTATGGCGTTTATTTGGATTTTTCCAGATTCGGCAGGTTGGATATCAGGGACATGTGATTCCTGTTGTCATTGCGATATGGCTGATGTGTAAAATCGAGAAATGGCTGCATAAGCATGTCCCGGAAATGGTAGATTTGTTTGTAACGCCTCTTTGTACTGTAGTTGTAACAGCATTGATTACATTGGGGATCATTGGCCCCATATTTTCTACGGCCGAAAGCTATGTGCTGGAGTTTGCCGGATGGATTATTACAGTGGGATATGGCGTTGGCGCTATGATTATGGGCGCACTGTATCCGCTTACTGTCGTATGCGGAATCCATCATATGTATAATGTAATTGAAGCGGGTATGTTATCCGCGGCAGACGGGCTTAATATCTGGATGCCAATTGCTTCCGCAGCTAATTTTGCACAGGGCGCGGCATGTCTGGCAGTTGGTTTAAAGGCAAAAAATATCAAGACAAAATCAGTTGCAATTCCTTCATCGCTGTCTGCGGCGCTGGGAATTACGGAGCCGGCGATTTTTGGCGTGAACCTGCGGTTTACAAAACCTTTGGCATGTGGCATGGCAGGCGGCGCTGCCGGAGCGCTGCTGGCGTCTTTGTTTCATATCGGGGCAACCTCCTATGGCGTTACGGGTCTGCCGGGATTTTTAATCACGCTGGATCATACGGTGCAGTATGCAGTTGTTTTGGTGGTATCGTTTGCAGTTTCCTTTGCGCTTACCTGGTTTTTCTGGAAAGAAGAGACAGAAGCTGGTGGAAGGATAAAAGAAGAGGAAGAAGTTACGCAGACGGAATCCATACAGCCACAGGCTGGGGAAGAGTCTGCGGAAAAGGTATTGTTTGCACCTGTAAAAGGGAATGTAATCAGCAGAGAGGCGATACCGGATGAAACGTTTGCTTCCGGTGTGCTGGGAGAAGGCGTTGGGATTGAGCCGGAAGACGGGGAAGTGGTGGCTCCGTTTGACGGGGAAATTTCCTCTGTTACGGATACCCGCCATGCGATAGGGATTACAGGGCCGGGCGGAATGGAAGTTTTGATTCATGTGGGAATTGATACGGTGAGTATGAATGGGGATGGGTTTGAGCTGTTTATTTCGGAAGGAGATTTTGTAAAAGCAGGGCAGAAGCTGATGAAATTTGATCGTTCCAAAATTAAGGCGGCCGGATATAGTGCGACTACGGCGGTGCTGTTGACCAATAGCGATGAGTATTCTGGTTTTCAGATATTGAAAACGGGGAGGACGGATGTAATGGAAAAACTGTTTAGGGTGGAATAGTGTTTGTGATTGTTCTGAGCTGACTGTTGAATTATAGCTGATGTGTAGATAAGGCGTGAATTATTTTTTTCATCTGTGAAAAGTAAACGTCATATGTTACAGTTCACGGCCAATGTCATGAACTTAAGGGGCAAGCGTTATGATAGGCG
>CAJUPF010000058.1:7801-19549 GCA_910588565.1 uncultured Lachnospiraceae bacterium | reverse complement strand
GGAATGGGCTGGATGCGTTACAGTTTGCGGCCGGGTTAGGCCGTGAACTGTAACACAGTTCAGCCTTCCGGCTTCGCTGTTACAGAATCTGGCTCATTTAAAGTTTGCCTGCGGCAAAGGAGCCAGATTCTTGGCAATTCTGCTGTATCGGCTGCGAACTGCGCGGCAAGTGCGCAGTTGCAGGCTGAACTGTTACACGCTCCTTTCCCATGGCTTATGGAACGCCTTACTCCTCTTTTAGCCGGATTCTCGCCCCATCTTTAATATCCTTATCTGAATCCACAACAAATATCTCATCCTCCGTCACAGCCCCATCCTCCAGCGCCACATACTCCTCATCCCTTCCCAGAACCTTTACCTTCCGCTTCTCCGCCGTCAGCTCTGTCCCAAGAATCGTCTCTTTCTCTTTCACCAGCAGTACATAATCCGATCCATTGTCTGAATATACGGCTGACAGTGGAACGCAGCAGCTATATCTGCCAGTATCTTTATTCATTTCCATTTTTCCACGCTCCATAATCGCTACACCCGGATCAGAGATCTTCGCCGATATCTGGCAGCTTCCATCCTCCAGCTCACCCAGCGCCTCCACTTCCACGCCGCCAAGCCGGGTCTTTCCATTCTGAAAGCTCAGGCTTATGGTATCTCCTCTGCTGACGTAAGTTTTTTCCTCCGGCGGCAGAATGGCCTGAAACAGCTTCTCTCCTGCAGCGTCACTGATTACCAGCGCCGCAGTATCCATGGTCCGTTCTCCCGCATGAATTAAAATACGGCTGACATACCCTTCCATGTCACAAAGGATCCTGCCCTCTGCCCCCTCCAGGCTGGCAAGTTTTTCCCGCTTTTCTTTCAGCTGGTTTATCTGGTTTTTTTGTTCCTGTTTTGCGGCGGCATCCTCGCCTGTCCCGTTTTTTGCATCCTCTACGCCGCGCTGTGCCTGCTTGATCGCCTCGTTGCGGCTGGTATTTGCCGCGTTTACCGCTTTCTCTTTCTCGGCCGCCGCCTCCTCAAGCGCTTTTCTCTCCTGCGCATACTGTGCTGACAGCGCAGCGTCCAGGCTGTCTCTGTAAATGGAAAATGCTTCTTTCTCTTCTTTGGTCGCCTTCTTTTTTTCCGCAGCTTTCCGCAGCCTCTGGTACTCGCTGTCTCGTTCCATGGCTGCATTTTTATAGTCCTGCTCCGCCGGAAACTGATTTAAAGCCTGCTGTGCCCCTGTCAGTTCATCCTGCGCCCGGCCGACTTCCCCTGCCGTTGTATCCGCAACGTCCTGTAAATCCTGATTTGCCCGGTTAATTGCGGTATTGCTGCTACTTTGCAGATCAGAAAGTTTTTTCTCTTCCACCTGAATCTGATGATCCAAATCTGTCATTAATTTATTCAGATCCGCAAGTTCAATCTGAAAGAGCAGATCTCCAGGGCTTACCTTCTGCCCTTCCACCACGCAGACTTTTTCTGCAAGAAGCCCCGCTTCCGCTACGACCGGAACCTCTTCTGTGGTCAGAACCGCGCCCTCTGCCTCTATCTTATGAATCAGCGTATGCGGTTCCGCAGTTCCTGTTGATACTTTTGGCATCTGATGGGCATAAATGCCTCTGGATACAATCGTGCAGATCAGCATCAGCAGCATAAAAACCGCAAAATATTTTACTGCACGCTCTTTGAATTTTCCCATGTTCTCCTCCTTTTATCCAAGGTTTTTTGGACGTTACATCGTAAGCCCGGATGCTGTAATTCCCTGTTCCAGATAATCCTGTCCCATGAAAAATACAAATACTGCCGGTATCAGTGTAATAACAGAAGCCGCCAATGCCATTCCGGCCCGCAGCAGATCAATTTCCGGCAGATACAAAGAAAGCGGCCACAGGGAAGGATCCTGCAGAAACGCCAAAGGCTGCTCCACCATATTCCAATACTCCAAAAATCCCAGTACCAGCGCTGATAAAATTCCCGGAGAGCCCAGAGGAATCCCAATCCGTAAAAATATCTGCCATTCTCCCGCTCCGTCAATTTTGGCTGCTTCATACAGATCCTTTGGAATAGATTCAAATCCACGGTACATTAAAAATACTGGAAAGGTAGAAAATACTGCCGGTAAAATTACCGCCCAGTGGGTATCCAGCAGATGAATGCCATGCAGCATCAGATAGGAAGGCAGCATCATGACGCTAAAGGGCATCATCATCAGAACAATATACGTCAGGAATAATATACGTCTCCCCCGAAAGGAAAATTTGGCAAATGCCCATGCGGAAGGAATCGCCACAAACATCTGTCCCAGCAAAATACAGCCCGCCACTTTTACGGAATTCCAGAATACGGTAAAGAATTCCGGCGTAAAAAACAGCAGCTTCCAGAAATGCCGCAGCGTCGGATACAATGGCAGCAAATGCCACTTTACCTTCCCGCCGGAGGTTCCGATAATCGCGGACAACGAATTTAACAGCTCCCTGTCGCTTTTGAGCGCTCCAAGAACGGCTGCGATTACCGGCAGGCAGATCATCATACCCACCACAAATAGAATTCCACGAAAAAATTTCATCCGCATCTATGCCTTATCCTCCTTTTCCCACATATTCTGCAGCGCCAGGGAACACAGTGCAAAAAATACTGCAAGCAGCACTGCGGCAGACGCCATTTTATCGATATCCAGATTGGTAAACCAATTGTTAAACAGATGCTGCAGAAGGTACATATTCTTCTGCGGATACGAACCCGCCACCAGATAAGCCTCCCGGAATACTTTAAAGGAATTCAGAAAGGACAGCATCGTTATCATATAAAATACGGATTTCAGCTGGGGCAGGATCATATAACGCATACACTGCCATTCCGCCGCCCCATCTACCCTGGCCGCTTCCGTAATGCTGTCCGGGATTGCCGCCATCCCGGCAATCCATAAGACAATCGTATAACCCATATTTTTCCAGAGATACGTTATAATTAAAACCCAAAAAGACGCGTCCCCGCCCAGCCAGTCTACAGGCGTGATATGCAATACAGAAAGCAGCTGGTTTGCAATTCCGGCTTTGTGAAAAAATACTTTCCAGATCAATACCAGTACTGCCGTCGGCACTGCCATAGGCAGCAGATAAACGGATTTTAAAAACCGCATCCATTTGCTTTTATATATCCCCAGCGCTGCCAGAAAAGACAGCGCCAGCAAAAGCGGGATTCCCACCCCGGCAAAGCGGAGGGTATTTTTTACTGCAAGATGGAACGCTTCATTAGAAAGCACCGTTTTGTAATTTGCTATCCCATTTGAAAAAGAGCGGATCAGCGCCCAGCCAAAAGGAACCAGGGTAAACAGCCCAACTCCCAACAGGCCGGGCAGCAAAAACCATAGTTTACTCCGCCAGATAAAGCTCCACTTTCTGAACAATTTCATCACATCCTCCATCCAGGCTCACTTCTCCTGTCAGAACCCGGCAGCCGCCTTCCAGAACAGCCGTATAAATAACATGATCCAAAAGGGAAGGTACCTTCAGCATATTGAATTTATCTTTGAAAGCGGCGATTTTATCGGCTGAAGGCCATGACGCGCTAAAGTGTATGGGTTCCGTGCTGCTTCCGTCTTCCGCAGACTCCGCCACTGAGAATCCAACCGTGGCATCTGGATTGGAGGTTTCTGTAAACTTGTCATAGGCGTCCGCATTTACCGGGAATCCGTCTGTCAAATCTGACTTCTGTACATCTTCCCCAAGCAATGCCCTCATAAAATCCGTCGCCAGTTCCTGCTCCTTCGACCCTTTGCTGACGCCTGCAATCCCATAGGGCACAAACACATCCCCCGCCTGTGAATGCATAACATCATACGCTGCCTGGCCATCATTATCCAATATGCCGTTTAACATCTGCATATCATCCATTCCCCGCATTTTTGATATCATAAGATTCTGACTACCTGATATCAGCTCATAAATATTTGTCATAACCGAAAAATTTTCCACCGGCTCCATCATGTCCTCATTTTTTCTCCAGGTCATAGAATCTTCATAGGACTGACGCATCGCATCTGTAATGTTCTGCTGCTCGTTCTGGTAAATCTCTTCCGCTTTCTCCAAAAACTGCCGGATGGCATCCGTATCTGCTTTTCCGTCTTTCATAAAATCAGAAGAAAACAGCATATACAGCCGCTTCATAAGATCCTCCGCCGTATAAGTTCCCAAAACGGTATCCGCGTTTGGATGCGCTTCTCTTACTTTTTGCACTGCGCCTGCAAATCCTTCGATTCCGGACAGGCCTTCTGCGGTGTCCTTTTTCCCGATAATTACCGGTACCTGAAAGCGAATGGGCATTGCGTACAGGCCGTCTTCCTGCTGATAAGCCCGCAGCACGGATGTAAAATAGCTGTTTTCCTGTTCCAGCTCATCCGCCAGTCCCGCCAGATCCGCCAACATATCTTTTTCAATATAAGAATCTATAGGCATATCATCCAACAGTATAATGTCCGGGCCTTCCCCAGCCAAAAGCCTGGTATTCAAATTGCGGATGGCGTCTTCCTCTGTCACGCCATAATCTCCGGCAAGGCCGATTTCCTGTTTCACATAGACGTCCGGATGCTGTTTCCGAAACAAGCTGACCGCTTTGCTGACCGTCATATTCTGGTTCAGGCTGTAAACATTAAGCTGCTGTGTGGGTACAGCAGGAGCTTCTTTATCATAGGTATACTGATCAATTTCCCCATCGTCATAGGCAATCAGAAAACTGCCGTCCTCGTTTTTTAAAATAGATACCGGAGACTTCGTCGGATCTCCCAGATTGCAAAGTCCGCCATCCAGAAGATTTTCCATAGCGCCGCCCCCTATGGTATGGCTGTACAACCCGCCGGAAGATGCGGAATACAAGGTATTTTCCTCACTGTCAAAATAAAACGCCATCAACCGGTACCCGCTTGTCTCTTTGGCTATAAACTCCTTTAACACATCATCTTCCACAAAGGACGCCGAGGAAACCTGATACATGTACTCTTTTGACAGCAGATAATCTCCAGCCCAAAACAGGCTCTCAAACTCTTCCCCAAATCCGCTGATAGAGGTTATGACGCCTGATTCCAGATCGATTTGATAAACAGAACCCCCATTCATCTCCCCGATCAGAGTTTTCTCCCCGGTAAACCATGCGTCTGACAGATAAAAATTGTAGCTGCTGGTAGGATCCGTCAGGGTAATTTCCGAATCATTCCCATCTTTATCAATATAAATATAATGCTCTATCACAGAACCCTCTTCTGAGACATCTTCCTTCCAGTTCACATAGGAATAAAAAACCCCGCCGTCCGGCGCAATCGCCTTGCTTGTAATTTCAATTTCCTCCATTCCAAGCTTATCCGAAAAAGCAGGAAGCGGTTTTGCCTCCCAGGTTTCCGCGTTATCTCCCGAATAATATAAATCTCCTTCCGCTGGGTCTAAAAACGCAATCCTGCCGTCGGAAAGCCTTACCATATTCTCAATCGAAGATACCCCTTCCGGCGTTTCCTTTAACAGTTCTAAAAACCTTCCTTTTACCAATTCCACGTCCTGTGCATCTGGTGTTTCACTGTTTGCTCCTTCTGATGCTTTACCCTCAGAGGATGCGGGGGCTTCCGTATTCCCGCAGCCTGCCGCTCCAAGCAGAAGTATACCTGCCAGCAGCCCTGCAGCTGCACGTTTCCATTTTTTTACTGTCATAATCTTCCTCCTTCATCTTCACCCCTGCCGGATACCCTGCAATCTGTATTGCGTTTTGATAATCAAGCCATGCTGCATCCGGCAGGATATTATCTGTATGCTACAGGTTAACACGCAAATCTTTAATTTTCCTCTAAAGAATTCGGGAAATATATTTATAAACCCAGATACTGCGGCGCATCCCACAGCGTCGTCTTTCTTACTAACTCAAAAAAATATGCTGGAACTGCCCGTTCACAGTTCCAGCATATATAATTTGTACTTCTCTGATTGCAAAATCACCCGTCACGAAACTAAAACGCAATCTCTTTTTTGTACAGCGCCCGTTCTTCCAGAATCTTCTGAAATGCATCTTCCGTCTGGTGCCCTTTGATTTCATCCATATACTCCACATAATCACAGACATACACAAAAACCTTCGACACATCCCTGCCATGAATCGCATACGTATCTGCATAAGAACTGCTTCCAGATGGAAGAAGCCTGCCTTCGGCGTCTAAGACAACCAGGAACACACCGTCTGCTTCTCGCTGCTCACTGCATTTTTCTTCCACCGTAATCTCAAACTTCGTCTTTACAACCTGATACAGCCCTGCCCCGGTATCGTTCATTTCGTCTACCACAACGGTCTGGGCGCTCTTTCTGTCAGCCTCAATATGAAGCTGGAATACAAACGGCCCGTCAAACCACCAGTTTTCATATTGGCTGGGATATTGATACCAGTCTGGCGGCGTGATTTCCGCCATAAACGCCTTCCATTCTTCATCCGACATTGCTTCCAGTTCTTCCTCGGTTTTTCCCTGCATATCCAGTTTTTCCGGCTCCGCCTTATCCCCGATAATCTGTTCCACGGTAAAATCCATATCAAAGGATTCCAGTGTCCGGTATGTCTCTTTCAGCGCCTCATCGTTTCCAACAATATCCAGAATATCAATACGGTAAATACCCACATACGTATGCGGATCAAGAAACGCGCCTTCCAGGGAGCCCTGCATACCGCCATAGCCTTCCGCCTCTCCCCCTCGTTCCTGGCAGAACGAATATGCCGCCGTTCCTTTCAGATTTATCAACGGCTTACCCTCCATATCTGTCATGGTATCCGGAAACGCTTCCTCGCTGGTAATCCTAAGAGACAGATAAATCGCTTCCACCGAACAGTAGGCTTCCGAAACAGATAGTGTAACGCCGTCTGCCGTCTTTGTATAAACAGATCCAGACTCTCCGTCTTCTGACGGTATAGTCCCCTGTTCTCCATCTGCCCCGTTTCCCAATGGCAGGCGCCCCTGTTCTCCATCCAGCCCGTTTCCTTCCTTCTCCAGTTTCTGCGCGACAGAATCCAGGTCTCCCTGATAGGAATAATCCCCCTGGAGCAATTTAAAAATTGTTCCGACCACAGGCATCTTAGAAGCCAGCGCAGGCTGTGAAGCGCACACGCCCACGCATACCAACATAGCTGCGGCTGCTCCGGCAAAGCGCAGCATAAATTTCTTGCGTTTCTTTTTCATATATCTTCGTTCTCCTTCCCGAATCCCATTTTGCACACACTCCGATAAATTGTCCGGTATCACAATCGTATCAAATCTTTCACTGTCCATTCTGTTTATTTTGTCCATCCTGGCTCCTTTCTTTTATATCATTTTAATTCCTGTGCCGTTCCCGTCATCCAGCAGATTTCTGAGCGATTCTCTCGCACGGGACAAATATGCTTTTACACTTCCGGCCGGCATATCCATGGCCTGTGCAATATCCTTGATTTTCATCTCCTGAAAATACTGCAGAATCACCACCGTCTTATAGGTGGGAGGAAGCAGATCAATCGCGTCGTAGAGATCCGCCTTTTCCTCTATGGAAACCGGCTGCTCCGGCGCTGCCCCGCTGTATTCCTCATAGGAGCTGTTCTTCTTCTGTTTCTTCTGCGTCAGGTAAATACAGTTCAGCAATATACGCGTAATCCAAGTCTTAAAATACACGGGCTCCCGGAGCTTATCCATCGAAATCATCGCGCGCATTGCGCACTCCTGCACCGCATCCAGTGCATCCTGCTCATTCTTTGTATGCATATATGCCAGTCTGTACAGATATTCCTGATGCATGGCAATCAGCCTGCCAAACGCTTCCCGGTCGCCTTTTACCGCCATCTTTGCCAGTTTCAGGCTTATCGTATCCTTCATTATACTTATCACCTTCCTTTATGTTGTTTTATACTAATTAGATTACAAAATCCCAAAAAAGGATACAACAACTTAATATTAAAGATTATTTAAAGATTTCCATGTTATAATAAAAATGTGCAGACTGTCCGGACTGCACGAATCTATAAAAACGAAGGAGATACTTATGCGGATTTTACTGGTAGAAGACGACCTTCACTTAATGGAAACACTTGCGTTTCAGCTGAAAAACCATGAATTTACGGTTGATACCTGCGACAATGGGGAAGATGCTCTGTATTATATAGAAGAAAACATACATGATCTGATTCTGCTTGACCGAATGATCCCCAAAATAGACGGCGTCACAGTTTTAAAAAAACTGCGCGCT
Source organism: uncultured Lachnospiraceae bacterium (assembly GCA_910588565.1). GTDB lineage: Bacteria > Bacillota > Clostridia > Lachnospirales > Lachnospiraceae > Roseburia_B. The sequence continues at coordinate 11,342 of CAJUPF010000058.1, read as the reverse complement.
AAAGGAAACCATACCCCGGTCATTCTCTTAACCGCCCTTGGCGAATTACATGACAAAGTTACCGGGTTAGACTCCGGTGCAGACGATTACCTGGTGAAACCCTTTGCGTTTGAGGAGCTTTTAGCCCGCATTCGCAGTATCAGCCGCAGGCCCAGGGAATGGAAAGCGCAGGAAACACTGGAGTTTGGCGATATTTCCTATTCCCCTACCTCAAACCAGCTTTCAGGCCCAAAGGGGACCTGTACCCTTTCCAAAAAGGAAGGGGATTTGCTCACCGTATTTTTGCAGAATCCCACGCAGACACTTCCCAGGGCAACACTCCTGTCCAAGGTCTGGGGTCTTGATACGGACGTGGAAGACGGCAATCTGGATAATTATATGCACTTTATCCGCAGAAGGCTAAAATCCGCCAGCCACTGCGTTTCCATTCAAACGATCCGGGGAGTAGGCTATCGTATACGCTCGGAAGCTAATGTACCAAAGTAACGCGGATGCCAGAACTTCCCAGGCATACATTATCATATAGGAGGGGCTTCCCATGTACCAAAAACTCCATAGACGCTTAACCCTGCTGTTTACCGGCATTGCAGGCGCTATTTTAATTGGCATGTCCATCAGCTACCTGTACATGTCAGAGCATGAACTGGAAGAAAATTATTTTCTCACGTTTTCTTCCAATGTCAGTTCTCTGATTTCTACGTTAGAACAACAGGATACCATTACCTGGGAATGGATTTCCAAAACTTCCAGCAATCAGAATTTTCTTCTGGCCTTTTATGATAACGATGCGCCGCTCTTCTACAATCGTATTGTCCTTTCAGAAAATGAGCTGGTTTTAATGGAGGAAGCAAAAACTTATATTGAAACTGTTTACCCCATCCTGAAAAACGGCTCCGATTATTCTGCCGTACATCAGGAATTGTCTTGGACTTCCCCTGATAAAAAACGCTATCATGCCGCAATGATAAAGCTCCATAAAAATTCCGACATCCTTACCGTTATTGTTCTTTCCTCCAATCAGTTTCTGGACGGACAGATTCAGACACAGCGTCTTCGTTTTCTGTTTTTAAATATTGCAGGGATTTTTATTCTTCTGCTGTTTTCCTGGCATTATACCGGAAAACTCTTAGCGCCGATTATCGAGGCAAGACAAAAACAGACCGCCTTTGTTGCTGCCGCCTCCCATGAGCTCCGGACGCCGATTGCTGTTATCAGCTCTGCCATTTCCGCGGCAAGGGCGGCACAGGAACTGCAAAAAGAGCGTTTTATCCACATCATAGAAGAAGAATCCAGGCGTTTATCCACACTGACAGAAGATTTATTGTTGTTAAACCGGGCGGATACCGGGGAGTTTTTGCTGCAATTGCAGCCGGTGGAACTGGATACCCTGCTGTTAAATATCTTTGAATCCTTTGAGCTTCTGGCAAAAGAACATAACATCACCCTGAAAATCGAGCTGCCGGAAGACCCCCTTCCCTGCTGCCGCTGTGACAAAGGGCGAATTGAGCAGGTACTTGGCATCCTGATTTCCAATTCTCTCAGCTATGGAACTGCAGGAGGATATACCAAACTGGCAGTATCCTATAATAAATCTATGTTCTGGATTACTGTGGAGGATAATGGAATCGGCATCGCCGATAAAGACAAGCCCCATATATTTGACCGCTTCTACCGGGCAGATAAATCCCGGTCAGGAAAAGAACATTTCGGCCTGGGGCTTTGCATAGCAAAAGAAATTATAGATGCGCACAACGGCACAATCAAAGTGACGGATACGCCTATGGGCGGAACACGGTTTTTTATATTGCTGAAGGCCTGATTGGATGCTGCCGTCAGGAATGGAGATTCTCAGATTCCAAATAGGGAAAGCACATGCTCCCGTTTTAAAAACAATGCGCTTTCCCTATTATAAAAGCATATAACCTTCAAACCTTTACATAGAATGCAGTTTGCCAGGCATCAAATCGTACTCCTTTTACTTTCCAAGGCTTACCGCGCCTGTCTGCCGGATCTGCATCGGATAAACATTATCACTGCCTACGTAGTTTGCAATATAATCTACATAATCCGCCGTCTTATTCTTCGGCACAACTGCAAGGATCACCCCTGCGAATCCGCCGCCGTGTACTCTGCAGCAGCCGTCTCCCAATTTCTTAAGATACAGTTCAGTCAGGGCAAGGGTAAGGGCAACTTTCTGATCCCGTTCATTGGATTTGGACATACAGTTCTGCAGCCATTTCCAGGAAGAATTCCCGGATTCTGTCAAAAGACGCAGTACCGCTTTGCCGTCTCCTCTGGTAAGCGCATCCGCTGCTTCCTCCACTCTCTGGTTCTCTGCATAAAAATGCAAAGCACGCATAATCGCCCGGTCGTTGTTCAGCTTTTTCTCAATTTCCGGAATCTTCTCTAAAAATGTCTCCAAAGAACTCTCGCAAAGCCGCTTTACGCCAAGCGCCTCTGCTACAGCAAACATCTCCTTTGGAACTGCGGAATACTCGTCGCTTAAATCTCCGTGTCCCTTTCCTGTGTTGACAATTACCATATCATAACCCAGAGCATCAAAAGAAGCGTCAATTTTTTCACATTTAATATCATCTGCAAAATCCAGTAAAATCGCGCCGCCAGCCGCACATGCCATCTGATCCATCAGTCCGGAGGATTTCAGCCAGAAATGATTCTCTGCGTACTGTCCAATCCTTGCACAGTCTCCCAGTTCGATTTTATTCTCATTAAAAAATGCATTGACAATCGCACAGAAGATCATTTCAAAAGATGCGGAAGAGCTGACGCCCGCTGCCCCAATCACTTCTGTCGTCATATATGCGTCAAACCCTTCCACCGCATATCCGAACTTGCCAATGGCCTCTACCATGCCGGCAATCAATGCCTTTGTTCCCGCTTTTTTCTCTATGGAAGACGCTTTTGCAATCTCTACTTCAATCATATCGTAGCCTTCACTGAGAATACGAATGGTTCCTGTTCCATTTGCCGCCGCAGCCCCAATCGTATCCAGGCTGATGCTTGCCGCAACGATTTTGCCGCCGTTATGATCTGTATGGTTCCCGATCATCTCTGTTCTACCTGGCGAAGTAAAAAATTCTACTTCCGCATCTCCGAAATTCTCTTTAAAACACTCAGAAAGATGCAAATACCGCGCCCCACTCTTTTCTGTCTCCCCGTATACACGTTCTAATACTTCTTTTGCTGGCATATTTGACATACCACGTTCTCCTTTCAATCATACAAAATTCAATCCTGATTTCCCAAACTTCCTATGGAAATCCCTTCCCGGGATACCTTGATGCCATACGGCATACCATGGAAAATGCTGGTTCTATTATAAAAAAAATATTCCTCTGCGTCAATCATAAAACACTTTCCGCTTCCGCAAACTCCTCTTCAGTATAACCGCAGGATATAATCTGGGTCTTTGTCAAATTAGCCCGAATCATCCGCTCCACAGCGCTCAGACGTTCTTTTTCAATGCCTTGTTCAATCCCTTGTTCAATCCCTTGTTCAATCCCTTGTTCAATCCCTTGTT
>CAJUPF010000058.1:0-7701 GCA_910588565.1 uncultured Lachnospiraceae bacterium | reverse complement strand
GTTCAATCCCTTGTTCAATCCCTTGTTCAATCCCTTGTTCAATCCCTTGTTCAATCCCTTGTTCAATGCCCTTCTTATAACTCATTTCCTTAATAGCTTCCGACCAATTGCACATTGTCTGCATCCTCCCTTCCAGCTCAATTGTCATTACCATTCCATATTCCTCTGTAAGCGCACGTTTCTTTTCTTCCACGCTCGAATTGGAAAGCAGCTTTTCCAGCATGGAAATCAGCGCGTTTTGGGATTCTGTCATGTTTTCCCCGTTTCTTATATTGACAATGATGCCCCGCATTAAGTCTGTGTCATACGAATTTTTCTTTTTTCCGTAAACGGATTTTCTGTCGATGAAAATCTCTTCAATGGAGTCACCGTCCTCTCTGTTGTCCATACACAGCCAGATACTCCGGACTTTCTTCAGGCTGTCGTAATCACTATGGAAAAACTCGGTCTGTTTCTGTGCGGAAATCATCCTGGCAAGATAAAATATGATTCTGTTTTCCAGATGATACCCTAATTTTCCGGGATCCGAGGATTTCTGAGCCTCCAAATTAATCAAAAATTTCATTTCTGTTCCCTTATGATATGCGGAAAAACGGATATCAAAGAAAATTTTCCCCTCTCCCGGAACATTGTCTTCCGTGCCAGACGCGTTGACGCGTCCCAAATTTGAAAGCCCCGCATCCAGCGGTCTTGTCCCGATTTCAACGTCTTCTCCAATACCGGCCATAATATCCCCGATCGGCATGTCCTTAAATTCCCGAACGGCGTATTTTAAAATCCGCGCCAGTATCTGCTTGTCCGCAAGCAGGAACTTGACATTGGTATCATAGGAGCTTGCGTCATGCGCCGCCTCAACCGCCTGCGCTAAATTCGTGTCTTCCATCTTTTTCCTTTCCTCTAAACGCATTTCTCATGGCAGGATTTTCTCAAATCGTAACATTCCTGTCGCGCTGTTTATATTATACTTGAATCGCACGATAATATCAACGGTTCCGGCTGTAACCAGTCAGGGAGAGAATGGGGCAGCGTTACTATTCACGGTGCCCTGCACCCCGCTGCAGGGCATCCGGCCAATAAAGCAGTGGTTTCAAGCATCCAGCCCCTCGCCGAAGGCGACTTGGAATGGGCTGGATGCGTTACAGTTTGCGGCCGGGTTAGGCCGTGAACTGTAACGGGGCAGCGGGAGTTACCTTTGCGGCTATACAAACAAAAGCCTTAAGTCACTGACATTACCGTCTAAACTGTCACCTTCCATTCCTTAACACTACCCCATATTCTGCTTCGCCACCAAAAGATCCGCCCCATATTTTTTCCGCAGCGCCGGCTTCTCTATCTTCCCAGTCGCATTCCTCGGAACTTCCGCAAAAATAATCCTCTTCGGCCTCTTATACCGCGGCAGCTGCCTGCAGAACTCCTCAATTTCTTCCTGGGTGCATTCCATCCCCTCTTTGATCGCAATAATCGCCCCGGTAATCTCACCAAGCCTCTCATCCGGCAGGCCAATCACCGCAACATCCTGGATTTTCTCATAAGCGCTTAAGAAATTCTCAATCTGCACCGGATAAATATTCTCTCCACCACTTACAATCACATCTTTTTTCCGATCTACAAGGAAATAGAACCCGTCTTCATCCATCTTCGCCATATCGCCTGTATATAGCCAGCCATCCTGTAACGTCTCTTCTGTCGCTTTCGGATCATTATAATAACACGTCATCACGCCAGGCCCTTTGACACAAAGCTCTCCGACCTCCCCCTGCGGCACTTCATGATTATTCTCATCCACAATTTTACATTTCCAGCGGTATCCCGGAATCCCAATCGCGCCTACCTTATGAATATTATCTATCCCCAGATGAACGCAGCCTGGCCCCGTAGACTCGGAAAGGCCATAGTTCGTATCGTATAAATGCCCCGGAAAATACTCTTTCCAGTGCTTAATCAATGACGGCGGCACCGGCTGCGCACCGATGTGCATCAGTCTCCACTGATCCAGCTCGTAATCTTCCAGTTTTACATCTCCCCGATCCAAAGCGCTGAGAATATCCTGCGCCCAGGGCACCAGCAGCCAGACAATCGTACAGTGTTCCTTTGACACAGCGTCCAGAATAATTTCCGGCGTCGTCCCTTTTAACAGAACAGCCCTGCTTCCCGCACACAAGCTTCCCATCCAATGGAACTTAGCGCCTGTATGGTACAGCGGCGGAATACACAAAAACACATCATCCCGGCCTGTCAGATGATGCCGCTGTTCCATCTGCGCAGCCTGCAGCAGGCTCTCATGATTATGCAGGATTGCTTTTGGAAACCCGGTTGTCCCGGAAGAAAAATAAATCGCTGCGTCATCTTCATCCTCCAGGCGGATCAACGGAGCCTGGCTTGAACAATCCGCCACCAGTTCCGGATAGCTCTCCGCAAACGTAGGGCAGCCGTCGCCTACATAGATCAGAAGGCGCCCCTTGCTCAGTTCCTCCCCAATCGATTCAATACGGCCAATAAATTCCGGCCCGAAAAACAGAATATGAACTTCCGCCAGATCGGCGCAGTACTTAATTTCATCTGCCGAAAACCGAAAATTAAACGGTACTGCAATCGCACCGGTTTTTAAAATTCCAAAATAAATCGGCAGCCACTCCAGGCAGTTAAACATCAGAATCGCTACCCGATCTCCTTTTTTAATGCCCCGGCTAAGCAGCATATTTGCTACCCGGTTTGCCTTTTCATCAAAAATACTCCAGGTAATCTCCCTGCGATATGGAACAGCAGATGTCTGCTGCACCAGATCATATTCTTTCCAGGTAGTCTTCCTCGTATCTTTCACCAGCGGATTCAGCTCCACCAGCGCCACTTCGTCACTGTATAACTTGTGATTCCTCTCCAGTAAATCTGTTACAGGCATAATATCATACTTCCTCCTTCATATTTATACGCTTTACCTGCTGACAGGCAGCCGTTCATTTGGCTTATGCAGCCGCTTTTTGCAAAATGCCAAAATACAGTCTGCGCTTGTCCAAAGGAAACGTATACCGGAAAGCATCAGATACCCCGGCTCCTTTGCCGCCAGTTGGCAAAGCTATTGTCGCTATATAAAGTTAAAGTTTAAAAGTTTAACTTTTTACAGTTTGACAGCTCGTAAATTTTATTTTATCATAACATGCAAATATTGAAAAGTTTTCTTTCAGGAGGTTTTATATTTTATGATAATTGATTTTCATACCCATACATTTCCTGCCGCGATTTCAGAAAAAGTTCTGGCAAAGCTAAGCAGACTATCCCATACACAATATTTTACAGACGGCTCTGTAAACGGGCTTCTTGCTTCGATGAAAGAAGCCTCTGTGGATTACTCTGTCAACCTTCCGGTTATGACCAGTGCAGAGCAGGTAGAAAAAGTGAACCGCTCTCTGATTGCGGACAAGGAGACGCTGGCAAAACAGGGAATTATTACATTTGGCGGAATGCACCCGGAATATAATGATTATAAGAAAGAACTGCAGCATCTGAAAGAAAGCGGCATTCCCGGCATTAAAATCCATCCGGCCTATCAGAATACGGATATTGACGATATTAAGTTTCTGCGCATCATAGACTGCGCTTCAGAGCTTGGCCTGGTTGTTCTCACCCATGCTGGTATTGATATCGGTATCTATAATCATAACTATGCGTCCGTTAAGCAGATCCTAAGCGTACTTGATCAGGTACATCCGGAAAAATTCGTCCTTGCCCATATGGGGAACTGGGGCTGCTGGGAAGATGTGGAACGTGACCTTGCCGGAGCCCCGGTCTGGCTGGACACCGCATTTTCCATTGGAGCGGTGACACCAGATAAAGCGAAAAGCGGAGAACCGTATCTGTCAAGCAATTTGTCCAAAGAGGATTTTGTGCGGATTGTGCGAAAACATGGAGCAGATAAAATTCTATTTGCAACAGATTCCCCGTGGGAAGCTCAGAAAGATTATGTGCAGCGGATCGATACGCTGCCTTTCACAGAAGCGGAAAAAGAAACTATTTTTTATAAAAATGCAAAAGAGCTGCTTAGTTTCGACTAAGCAGCTCCGCAGTGTTTTCATCTTCCGAATAGTTACTTCCAATTGATATCCTGCCAATTTTACTGGTACAGATTCCTCTTATCAATCACCCGGACAGCCTTGCCTTCGCTTCTGACAATGCTCTTGGGCTCTACGACTTTTACTTTTACGGTAATGCCAAGCATGGATTTTAATCCTGCGACAATCTGTTTTTCTCTCCAGGAATTTGTTCTGGAGGTATCTTCTACCATTTCCGGCGTCAGCTCTACCTGAACCTCGATCGTATCATGGTTTCCAATACGATCAACAATAATCTGGTAGTTTGCCTGGAAGCCCTGGTTTAAAAGAACAGTCTCAATCTGGGACGGCCATACGTTGACGCCCTTGACAATCATCATGTCGTCGCTTCTTCCCTTTGGCTTCATCATACGCACATGCGTACGTCCGCAGGAGCATTTCTGCCTTGTCAATCGGCACAAGTCTCTGGTGCGGTAGCGAAGCAGCGGAAATGCCTTTTTCGTAATACAGGTAAAAACCAGCTCTCCAACTTCTCCCTCCGGAAGAACCTCTCCGGTATCCGGATTGATAATCTCCGGGATGAAATGATCTTCCTGGATGTGCATACCTGCCTGCTCCTCACACTCGAAGGATACGCCAGGGCCGGAAATTTCTGTCAGGCCATAAATATCATATGCCTTAATGCCAAGAGATTCCTCAATATTGCGGCGCATTCCCTCTGTCCAGGGCTCTGCGCCAAAAATACCGGCTTTTAATTTTATCTTATCTTTCAGTCCTCTCTCATCTACCGCTTCGCCCAGATTTGCAGCATAGGACGGCGTGCAGCAGAGAATCGTAGAACCAAGATCCGTCATAAACTGAAGCTGCCGCTCCGTATTCCCGGAAGACATGGGAAGCGTCAGGCAGCCTACCTTATGGGAGCCTCCGTTTAATCCCGGCCCTCCGGTAAAAAGCCCATATCCATAGCAGACATGGCAGACGTCCTCTTTTGTACCGCCTGCGGCGACAATCGCCCTTGCGCAGCACTCTTCCCAGATATCAATATCCTCCTGCGTATAGAAAGCAACCACACGGCGCCCTGTTGTTCCGCTGGTAGACTGGATACGTACACAGTCTTCTAACGGCACAGCCAGAAGACCGTATGGGTATTCGTCCCGCAGATCATTTTTGGTAACAAACGGAAGCTTATGCAAATCTTCAATGCCCTTGATATCTTCCGGTTTTACCCCTTTTTCATCCATTTTGTCACGGTAAAACTTCACATTCTCATAAACAAACTTCACCTGTTTTACCAGCCGCTCACTCTGCAATGCCTGTATCTGATCCAAAGGCATTGTCTCAATCTCTGGTTGATAATAATTTTTCATATTCCTTCTCCAATCGTTTCATATTTTCTAAATGAACAGTTCCATGAATTTTCAAACACGCTCTAGCCGCGTCCCGCTAAAAATGCTTTATGGTTCAGCTCCACAAATTTAGCCGGTACACATTCTTCTATTGCCTTTAACCAGTTCTCTGCCGGAATATCAAAATATTTGGACAGACGTCCCATCAGCACAATATTCACAGCCTTAGAAGAACCAGCCTCTTCCGCCAGAGCCAGACAATCCATAGCGTCTACGGCAATTCCAAGCGCCTGCATCTTTTCAATCAGCTGTTCCGGATACTGCGCCGCCCCGGTGATGACCGGCATCGGATCGATCTCCTGGGTATTTACTACGATTCTGCCGCCTTCTTTTAAAAATTCCACATAACGCGCAGCTTCTAATTTTTCAAATGAAACGATAAAATCCGCTTCGCCCTTATCAATAATCGGCGAATAAACTTTTTCCCCGAATCTTACATAAGTAACAACACTTCCGCCGCGCTGGCTCATTCCATGCACTTCGGAAACCTTTACATCATAACCTTCTGATAAAAGCAGATGTCCCAGAAGTTTACTTGCAAGCAAAGAACCCTGTCCGCCTACGCCGACAATCATAATATTCTTTGTCATACTTACACCTCCCCTGACTGTAACGCATCGAATTTGCACAGCTGCTGACAGACGCCGCAGCCTACACACAAGGTATTGTCAATCACCGCTTTTTTGCCTTTCATGCTGATCGCCGGGCATCCAAGGCGCATACAGGATTTACAGCCCACACATTTTTTGGCGTCTGCCTGAATCGGCGGATTGTGTTTCACATATTTTAACAGAGCGCAGGGACGTCTGCTGATAACCACAGAAGGCTCTTTTGCTTCCAGTTCTTCCATAATCATACGTTCGCATTCTTCCAGATCATATGGATCTACCACTGCAACCCGTGCAAATCCCATAGAACGGCATAAACTTTCCAGATCAATTTTTCCTGCCGGATCGCCTTTAATATTGTAGCCTGTGGTCGGGTTCTGCTGATGGCCTGTCATACCGGTTATGGAATTATCCAGGATAATTACGGTAGAATTGCTCTGATTGTAAGCAATATTCGCAAGGCCTGTCATTCCGGAATGCATAAAGGTGGAATCTCCAATGACAGCCACTGTTTTCCCTTCACTTTCTCCGCCAAGCGCTTTGTTAAATCCATGGATAGAACTGATGGAAGCGCCCATGCATAACGTCATCTCCATTGCATTTAGCGGCGCTACTGCGCCCAAGGTATAACATCCGATATCTCCAAGTACCGTACATTTATTCTTCGATAATATGTAAAACAGTCCTCTGTGGGGACATCCGGCGCACATAACAGGAGGCCTGTTCGGCAACGTCTCTCCCAGACTTTTAAATGCAGGAACCGCAGCGCCAAGTTTGCCTGCAATCAGATTCTGGGAATATTCCCCTTCCATTGGCAGCACGTCTTTTCCGGTTACGGTAAGACCCAGCTTTTTACAGTGATCTTCAATGATCGGATCTAATTCTTCCACAATCACAAGTTTGTCCACTTTAGAAGCAAAATCGAGAATCAGTTTTTCAGGCAGAGGGTTGATCAAGCCTAATTTTAAGATGCTTGCGCCCTCTCCAAATATTTCTTTTACATACTGGTAGCTGGTGGAGGAAGTGATAATTCCAAGCCTGGTATCTCCCATTTCCACACGGTTAAATTCGCAGTTTTCCGCATATGCAATCAGTTTTCTGGTACGTTCTTCTACAATCGGGTGCCTGCGGATCGCGTTGCCCGGCATCATGACATATTTGGCAATGTTCTTTTCATATGGAATGATTTCAGGCACCACACGCTCGCCTTCTTCCACAATACTCTGGGAATGAGCGACTCTGGTACACATTTTAATAATAACAGGTGTATCAAATTCTTCAGAAAGCGCAAAGGCTTTTTTTGCAAATTCACAGGCCTCGCCGGAATCGGAAGGCTCTAACATCGGTATCTTGGCCGCAATCGCATGATGACGGGAATCCTGCTCATTCTGGGAAGAATGCATACCAGCGTCATCCGCTACACAGATCACCATACCTGCATTGACTCCGGTATAGGAGCAGGTAAACAGGGGATCTGCAGCTACATTCAGCCCCACATGTTTCATGCCGCAAAAACTTCTCTTTCCTGCCAGAGAAGCGCCAAACGCTACCTCCATAGCTACTTTTTCATTCGGAGCCCATTCGCAGTCAGATGCTGACTTTTGGCATTGGTTTCTTCTTTGACTTTTGGGCATATACAAT
>CAJUPF010000057.1 GCA_910588565.1 uncultured Lachnospiraceae bacterium | reverse complement strand
GATTATTCTTTCAAAAGACGCTTTGGGAATTAGCGGTAATCTAAATGCAAAAAAGATTAAAAACATTTGTGATAAACATAGAATACGCTATCGTTTAGCAACTCCAGGAGAATCTTTAGAACGTGTTAAAAGGGAGCGGAATAGCTTGGCACATGGAGATGTTTCTTTTAGCGATTGTGCAAGGGATTTAACCGTTAGTGATTTAGAAAACATTAAAGATGAAGTAATACTGTTTTTGACAGGGATATTGGATGGGATGAAAAATTATTATGACCAAAAGCTATACAAACTTCCAACAACTTAATAATAATTTTTTTCAAAATGGGCATTCAAAGGCATTCGCTATTGAATACCTATTTTCAATAGAAATGAGATTTACATAGAATTAAACAGAATGAAAAGACGGATATTGTTTCAGATTGAGGACGACTATCAATCCAAAGCCCAAAATGTCACAAGAGATGTCGCAATAGAAAAAGTATTAGCTTTAATCAAAGAAGATTCATTTATCACCTTCTACTGAAATGGCTAGACAGTTGTCTGTTAATAGGCAAACAACTTGAAGAGATTTGGATGTATTAAAAAACAAAGGTGCGATAGAACACAAGGGAGGTAAACGATACAGTTATTGGGAAGTTTACGAATAGTTTTTACATTCCCATCGTACCATTGCCAGATGGCAACAGAAGAACCGGACGGATTATTATGTTTCGAGAATGTCTCCGTAGTAATATTGTACCATTTATTATCACAGACCAATACAAAGGCCATTATGACGACAGCCTAACACCACACAAAAACTGAGTGAAACAAGCGGAACGAAAACTATGACATTTCAAATCAGGAGGATTTTTTATGATACAATACAGAACTTTATCCGAAGACGAAATCTGCTGCAGCCTATTTCAGGACTTTATCCGCCATCAGGTTGTTACAAAATGCTGGCGCAAAGAACATGGCAAATGGATCATCAAAGACGACCCATTTGTCGATGACTGGGGAGAAGCAGAATATCAGATATTAGTCTCCTGCCTGAAACACACTGTTTCATCCGGCGGCTTTGTCTATGGAGCTTTCTGCGACAAAAAGCTGAAAGGATTTGTTTCAGTGGAAGCGGAATTGTTTGGCGGCGAAGAAAAATACCTTGATGTAACAAGTATCCACACCTCGGAAGATATGCGCGGCAAAGGAATCGGAAGAGCCCTGTTTCATTCAGCCAAAGATTGGGCCAGAAAAAGAGGTGCAAAAAAGCTCTACATCTCCGCGCATTCCGCAGTGGAAAGCCAGGCATTTTACCGGGCAATGGGATGCGTGGAGGCAAAGGTATACCATCCGATGCATGTGGAACAAGAACCCTGCGACTGCCAGCTGGAGGTATCCTTACAGTAAAAGAGCAAACCGAACGGTGCATTATCATACAAATTCCGTTACAGTAAAGCTGAACGGCCTGGCTGTAACGAATATTTGCAGATATATGCTTTAAAACTATCCTGAAACTCTTCACTGTTATTTCTGAAATTATGCAGGGATTCATGCAGATTCAGTGTATGGTTCGCCATATCTGTCACACATCCGGCAATATTCGAACAGTGATCCGAAGTGCGTTCCAGATTGGTAAGCAGATCCGACCATATAAACCCAACGTCAATTGAGCACACTCCCTGCTGCATACGCAGAATATGGCGCATTCGCATCTGCTCTTTCAACCGGTCAATCACCTGCTCTAAAGGTTCTATCCTATATGCCAGCTGCAAATCATCCGTCAGAAAAGCGTTCAGTGATAAATCCAGAATCTCATTGACAGCTGAGCAAAGTACATGAAGTTCCGATTCTGCAGTTTTGGTAAATATCAACCCTTTTCCCTGCTTTTCCTCTGCAGATTCCAGTATATTTACCGCATGATCGGAAATCCGTTCAAAATCTCCGATTATTTTTAACAGCTTTGCTGCTTTGATACTGTCTGCTTCACTGATTTGTTTTGCACTTAGTTTTACAAGATAGCTCCCCAGTATATCTTCATAATAATCCGTCTTTTTTTCTTTTTCCCGGATTGACGCTGCAAGTTTCGGAGAAGATTCCTGCAGAAACTGCAAAGCTTCTTTTAATGCGCTGACAGAAGCCTGCGCCATATCCTCCGCCACTTCATAACAGCGTTCCAAAGCAATTGGCGGCGTATTTAAAAGACGTTCATCCAGTTCCGGCTGCACTTCCGGCTGTACGGCGTCCGGGACAAGACAGTTTACCAGTTTTTCCAGAGAACCGGATAGTGGCAGCATCAATAAAGTACACAGGATATTAAACACAGAATGCGCTGCTGCAATACCCGCTAAAGATACGGATTTCCCTAAAATAGCCGGATTCCAGAGCAATGTTACCAGGCAAAATACGACAAGCCAGACCGATGTTCCAATTACATTAAAAGACAGATGTACCAGCGCTGCCCGTTTCGCATTTTTATTGGCTCCCGCGGAAGAAAGCATAGCTGTCACGCAGGTACCGATATTCTGTCCCATAATAATTGGGATTGCCGCGCTGTAAGAAACCTGGCCTGTAGCCGCCAATGCCTGAAGAATGCCCACAGATGCGGAGCTTGACTGTATTACTGCTGTAAGGAGCGCGCCTGCAAGCACGCCGGCTATGGGATTTTGAAACAGCAGAAACAGCTCCTGAAACGCCGGAATATCACGAAGCCCGGAAACTGCGTCAGACATGGATTCCATACCAAACATCAGTGTCGCAAACCCTAACAGGATCATCCCGGTATCTTTTTTTCGGTCTTCTTTGCAGAACATATAAAACACAATGCCAATCCCCGCCAGAACCGGTGTAAAGGAAGCTGGTTTTAAAAGTGACAGAAGCATTGTTTTGCTGTCAATCCCGGCAAGGCTTAAAACCCATGCCGTAATTGTAGTACCGATATTTGCCCCCATAATAACATGGATGGCCTGTTTTAATGTCATCAGGCCTGAGTTTACAAATCCCACAACCATAACAGTTGTCGCAGAAGAGCTCTGAATCACTGCCGTTATCCCAAGTCCGGTGAAAAAACCAGCGGCTTTATTTGTCGTAAACCTGCCAAGAACCGCCCGAAGATTATCTCCCGCCCGGCGTTCTAACGACTGTCCCATAATATTCATTCCAAACAGAAACAGACTCAGCCCGCCCACCAATGCCAGCACATCAAAAACATCCATAAAAATTGACTCCTTTCCTTATTTCTGCCTGATTTCAAAGGCATAAAGGGATACCTGGAAGGTATTTCCTTATTCCTGCCTGATTTCAAAGGCATAAAGGGGTACCGTATGATGTTATTTTAATGTACATACATCAAATCTGTTATCTGGTTTTTGTAAAATTCCTGTAAAGTGCAACTTGATCGTTACCAGCAGCTTGCTTTACAATACACCGGGAGCCGGAAACCGTACCATCACTGTCGTTCCCTCCCCTGCCGCGCTGTGCAGTTCGATTTCTGCATGATGCAGTTTTACCGCATGTTTTACAATGGAAAGCCCCAGCCCGGTTCCGCCCTGTTCTCTGGAATGACTTTTATCCACACGGTAAAACCGTTCAAAGATACGCTCCTGATGCTCTTTGGGAATACCCATCCCTGTATCAGCGACAGACAGCAGTATCCCCGTTTCCTCCTGCCTCACTGTTACCAGAACCGAGCCGCCTTTGTGGTTATACTGAATCGCATTATCACAGAGATTACACAAAATCCCCTGGATCAACTGCCGGATACCGCAGATTTGGGCCGGTTCCCCGCAAAGCTCTGTTGTAATCCCCATTGCGTTTGCTTTCGGCAGACTATGCTGTATCGCGTCTTCCGCCAGTTCATACAGATCCAGTTTTTCCCAGTTCATATCTTTTGCGCCTTCGTCCAGATGGGAAAGCCGTATAATATCTTCCACCAGCCGGATCATACGCTGCGCCTCGGTATAAATTCTTGCGGAAAAATCAGTGATATTCTCCTGGTTTACCATCCCGTTTGCCAGAAGCTCCGCATAACCGGAAATGGTATGCAGCGGATTTTTCAGCTCATGGGATACATTTGCCGTAAATTCGCGGCGCATTTGCTCCGCTTTTTCTTTTTCCGTCACATCCTGTATCAAAAGAACCACACCGGATATCAGGCCATCTGAACATACCGGGCTTGCATTTAGCTGATAGCTTCCGCCGCCCAGTTCAAAAATCCGCTCTGCATGTGTTCCGTTTTCTGCTTCCTGCAGCAGCTCCTGCAATTTTATACTGCGGTTTACGGAAAAAATATAATTTCCCACACAGGAAAAATCTGTTTCCAAAAGCCGTAGTGCCGCAGGATTGATTCCCAGAATCACCCGCTTCTCATTCAAAAGCACAATGCCTTCCGCCATGCCTGTCGTTACTGTTTCAAATTCCTGCTTTTTTTGCCGCAGCTTTTCTTCCTGCTGCCGGATCTGAAGCTGCTGTGCTGCAATACGCCGAAGCGCTGGCATCAGTTCCTCGTACGCTTCATGCCGCAGCGGATGATCCAGATCCAGCTCATTCAGAGGCCGTACAATTTCCCTGGACAGCCGGAACGCCAATACCATAGAAACAATTACTGCAGCCGCAAAAATAATACAGATTGGCTGCAGCATCCCAAAAATCAACGAAAGCAGGGTATTCTGCGCTACCGATATTCTGATTACCGTACCATCCGGCAAACGCCTGGCACAGTAGAGCGATCGCTCCATCAATGTAACCGAATACCGGGCGCTTTCCCCCATACCTTCCGAAATGGCCTGCCGGATCTCTTCCCGCTCCATATGATTTTCCATTTCCGCATAATCCGATTTACTGTCATAAAGCACAGAGCCGTCGGTATCAATCCAGGTAATTCTGTAATGATTCACATCCAGCCCGTCAAAATATCCGATTCCCTCATTTGCCGCTCCCTGGGCAGCAAGATTCGTCTGCATTCTTAACTGACGCTGCTGGACATTGGAAAAATATTCATATAAAACTCCTGTAAACAGCACGACTGACGCCAGAAAGACACAAAGCGCCACCATACAGACAGCGCCGAAAATTCGTTTTGTCATACGTTTGCCTCCATCCGGTAACCCACACCGCGGACAGTTTCAATATATGTCCCGCATTCCCCCAGCTTTGAGCGCAGCGTTCCGATGTGGACGTCCACGGTACGTGTTTCACCGATATAATCAGTCCCCCAGATGTGCCCCAAGAGCTGTTCTCTGGTAAATACTTTGCGGGGATGCTCCAAAAACAGCTGCAGCAGTTCATATTCCTTTAAGGTAAGAGAAACCCTGTTTCCACATACAGAAACCGTATGCTCCGCCAGATTTAATTCCAGACATCCGGCATTCAGGATTTTTGCATTTCTTTCTGGTCTGACACGGCGCAGTACAGCCTTGACGCGGGATATCAGTTCCATCATTCCAAATGGTTTTACCAGGTAATCATCTGCGCCCAAATCCAGTCCAATCACTTTATCATATTCCGTGCCCTTGGCTGTAGTCATAATTACCGGAAGCCCCGCAGTCGCCATATTGCTGCGCAGCCGCTTCAAAATGGCAATGCCGTCTTCACCAGGCAGCATAATGTCTAACAGAATTAGTTCCGGTTCCTCTTCTTCTAACACACGGTAAAGCTCTGCACCGTCAGAACATCCTTTCGCCTCAAATCCGGCTGTATGCAAGGTATATAGCATTAAGTCACGGACTGCGTGATCATCTTCCACACAAAAAATCATCGTACTCCCTCTTTTCCATTTCACTCCCGTTGTTATAATTCTGCGTTACCTGCCGCTATCTTGAACGGTTTGTAACAGACAGTTCAGCTTCTTTATCCTACAATAAAAACGTGAAATCTATTACCCTGCTATTGTAAAATCCATGTAAAAAACACCGTTCTGATTTCATGAATATGAAACTCACAACGATGTTTCTTAATATTACAGGACAGGGCGGCTATTTCAGATACTGCCCCAGCACATCCATAAATACAGCAATATCCAGAGGCTTTGAAATATGGGCAGTCATACCATTTTTAATGGCTGCTTCCTTGTCTTCTTCCAGTGCGTTTGCTGTCATTGCTATAATCGGCAGATTTTTCACATCCTGCCTTGATAAGTTCCGGATTGTCCTTGTCGCCTCGTAGCCATTCATAATCGGCATCTGTACATCCATTAAAATAGCGTCATAGTAGTATTCTTCTGATTTTTTTACCATATCCACGGCGTCTGTTCCATCCGGCGCTGATTCTACTTCAAAACCTGCCTCTTCTAAAATCACTTCTGCAATTTCACGGTTCAGTTCAATGTCTTCCACAAGCAGAATCCGTTTCCCGGAAAAGTCATCCAGCGTCCAGATATCCACTTTATCGTCCCTGCAGGCTAAATTATTGGCCGCGAGCAATGCGGATTTTAGATCTGACATAAAAAGCGGCTTTGCACAAAAAGCCGTAACTCCTGCTTCTTTTGCATCTTCTTCAATATCTGTCCAATCATAGGCGGTCAGAATAATAATTGGCGCTTCATTTCCCACTGCGCTGCGAATTTTTCTCGTCGTTTCCACGCCGCTGATTTCCGGCATCTGCCAGTCAATAATATACGTATGGTAAGAATCTCCTTCTTCATAAGCCAGTTTTGCCCGGTACGCCGCTTCTCTCCCGGATGTCGTCCATTCTGCCCGCATACCGATCTGCTTTAACATTTTACTTACGCTGTCGCAGATGTTAAAATCATCGTCCACTACCAAAGCCCGCAGACCGTCCAGTTCTTTGAGCTGTTCCGCATTCTTTTCAATATTCTGCAATTTCAGTGTGATTTCCACCTCAAATGTCGAACCTTCCCCGACTTTGCTTTCTACGGAAATTTTGCCATTCATCATCTCTACAATATTCTTCGTAATTGCCATGCCAAGCCCAGTGCCCTCGATTCCGCTGCGGGTGGTACTTGATTCCCGCTCAAACGGCTCGAATACATGTTTTAAAAATTCCGGCTCCATGCCAATTCCGTTATCCTTAATAATAAATACATAATCCCCATATCCATGCCGGAACGTTGTTTTCTGTATAATCCGAAATGAAATACAGCCTTTTGCGGGCGTATATTTTACAGCATTGCTCAACAGATTAATAAACACCTGATTCAGCTTGAGCGGATCTGCTATCACATCTTCATTCGCGACTTCAAATGTATCAATAAACAGCTCCAGCTGCTTCGCTTTTATCTGCGGCTGGATAATATTGACCAGATTGTGCATCAGCTCAGATATATTGCACTCCTGTTCTTTGATCTGCACTTTTCCGCTTTCGATTCTGCTCATGTCAAGAATATCGTTAATCAGGCTAAGCAGATGATTGCTCGAAGAAAGCACCTTCTGCAGGCAGTCTCTGACCTGATCTTTATTGTCTATATGGCTGACCGCAATTGTAGTAAACCCTATTATCGCATTCATCGGCGTACGGATATCATGGGACATATTGGAAAGAAACGTCGTCTTTGCCGCATTGGCATGTTGTGCCTGCAGAAGGGCATCCTGCAGCGCCTGTGTCTGCTCCCGCTGTTTTTTCACCTGATCGGTGATTTCTTTCGAGATAACGATAACCATAATGTCTCCGGTATCATAATCCTGCGTCATAATAAACGTCTGGCGGACACACATCTGCCTGCCATCGGAAGCCCAGCCCCAATAGTCGACATTTACCTCTGCTTCACCCTGTTCAAAACGTTTCTTTAAGGATTCCGTGTTTACTACACTTTGATAATCCTCCAAAGATTCTTCTAAAATATAGGATTTCCACTGTTCAAAACATACAGAGGCCTTACATGGCGCACATAGACCCGCCTTTTTTAGCAGCGATATCTTCCGTCCGTCTATTTCGCGTACCACATCCTCCTCGATCAGATCCTTTGTTAAATTAAACTCAAACGTACAAAATGCGTTGGAAGTAATAGCCGCCCGGTACTGTCTTTCTTTCCGGTTAGCCTGAGACATTTCGGACTGAATGCGCAGTTCTTTTTCCTTTACGTCTGTAATATCCTGTCGGATAAACAGGACTTTGCTCGCCCTGCCGTCGATTCTCTCCAGACAAATCAGATTGATGTGTTCCCACCCTGCTTTGCCGCCCTGCTGCATTTGGCATTCCAGACGCAGATCATTCTGCTCCTTCATGGCTTCTAAAACCGCATCCCTGCTGATGGATATTGCAAACTCCTGCGAATCACTGTCTTTTAGCAGATTTTTGCACAGATAATCTGTCAATTCCCGGTATGTGCCGCGAACGGAAAGTTCATCATCTTCCGGCCTCGTCCCCGCCAGATACTGATACTGGTCTGTCTCAAAATCTACCATTACAAAACGGGAAAACAGAGTGTTGACACCATTAATAATATATCCCATTTCCTGGTTTTCTTTTTTCAGCTGTTTCTTTTCCCTTCTGGCACGGATAAGCAGAGCAAAAATATAGACAATAAACAATCCGATCAGCATCGCTTCGAGCTGAATTCCTACAAAGTTCTCATCTTTGATCATATTCTCCGTAACTTTTTTAGGAAACGTCTGGGTCAGGACAAAATCGTTCTCAGAAAGATACCTCACGCAGATATTATCTGTCTTGCTGCCGGAATCGCAGACAAAAGCGCCTTCTCCGCCATTTTGAAACACAGCTTCCGCCCGTTTTGCAGTATCTTTATCAATTACCCCGGTCTCTAACAGCAGGTCAATTATTTTCCCATCATGCCCTTTTGCATCAGAGCAGGCCAAAATCCTCCCGTCCGGCATACACAAATGCACTGACGCGGCTTCCCCAAAATACGTAGTGGCAAGCATATCCTTTAAATATTCCTCCGCCAGATAAGCTCCGCGCAGCACGCCAATAATTTCCCCCTGATAACGGACCGGCGCATAAAAACACAGCATAGTCTCGTTAAAAATTTCAGAATCAAATACAACCGTTATACCGCTTTCTCCCTGTATTCCCTGCACATAGAAATCTCTCTCTTTTGCATCGGAAGTCCGTCCGTCTGAACTGTGATTGACGCCATTGGCATCTGTAAACACAAGGGCGTCAAACATTGAGTTTTCTTCCAGTTCTTTTAGCATTTCCGCCGTAATATCCGGCTGTGTCAGGCTCTCTCCCCAAAAATAGGTATACGTATTGATCAGATTCAGCGCATTTGACAATTCTTCATCGATCTGTTCTGACGTCTGCTGTGCCGAATCAGCCGCATATCTTTTATTCCGTTCCTCCATGCGCACTTCATTCTGGGTTGAATACCAATGAAATAAGATAATAACCGCCAGCAAAAGCAACAAGACGTATATCACTTTCTGCAGATGCTCCCTCTTTTTCATAAAAACTGCCTCCGTTACCCTTTTTTCGAGTTCTCTTATATTAAATGACTTTTGTTCTTCAATTTCCTGCAAAAATGAATAAATTGTAAGTATTTATAACTACAATTTATACACTTTTCAGTGATTTGTCAAGAAGAAAGAAGTTAGTGCAAGAATGATGTTAATTACCCTGTAATAGTTTAGATATACTTTCTGAATCAGCACCCCCATTCCAACCCAGGTAAGCGTTGCAATCGTCCCAAACGTAGCTATGATCACAGAATAAATAAAAAAATTACCTAATACATAACCCGGCATTTTTATGCCCCTTTCCGTATGTTAAAACGAACAAGAGATCCCAGAAACCAGAGCTATGTCACCTATCCAAATGTCATACTTCTCATAACCCGTATCCTTTCTTCTATATTTTATATCAGCAGCATGAGAAAAACAAGCCAGAAATTCAATATAGAAGCTGGGAGACGGCTATGTGAATTATAAAGATTTAAATATGTGATGGGTCATTCTCTGTAAAACCCGTAGAACGTAATTCAAAACATCTTAATGAACCAAAATGAACCAAATTCTCTGTCAAAGGCAGACGCAAAATTATTACAGGCAGATACAATTTCATCTTCTGTTTTCCCTATCGTATGAAGATAAATCCCTATAAACATAAGCGAGCCTTCAACCAAACCGCACTGTGCCCTATATCCACCCACACCATGCAATCCAACCGCAGACCAGATTGTTTGCGGCTCAATGGCAATTTTAAATTATTCGCTCAAACAGACAAGTGCTGTCCTTGCACAATTTATATCTTCTTTCCAATACAATTCATGTACCCGCTTTATAATATACCTCTCTTATGATACAAATTTACTTTATCTCAGTGTAGCTATGTAGAACACTGATAAAAATATGGTTAGAAACTCTGTCATACGCCAATGCTGCTATCTTCTGGCAAGTGTTTTTACAAGCTCTATGTATCTTTTTGTATTGTTATCAATATCCTTTTGGGTAACGCCATAATATTGATAAACCTTTCTGAATGTTTTGTCAAATTTTCTCATAAACCCATTTTTTGAGCCAGATGCTGAACCGCCAATATAGCCATAATTCTTTTCAACTATTATTTTTGATTGATTATTTCCATCATCCTTTTTATACATGTGTAAATCAATATCAAAAATATCTGGCGGAATATCTTCTGCTGCTTTCTGTCTTTGCTCTATCTGCTCCATAAAAAGTTTTATAGTTTCTTCCTCATGATTCTCAAGTTTTGGGGATTCTGCCAAATCTCCAAGCAATTCAGGCTTATGCTGCATAATGAAAGATGCCCTCATTTGAGAATATTCTGTTTTATATTCTGATTCTGACTTATCGACCTCCGAAAATCCTAATTCCGTTATATAACTGGCTACCTGCTCCATAGAATGTGGATTCGCTTTTAATGATTTAACAATCCGCTTTTTTCTCACATCATAAAGAAATTTGTGTATATTCTGCTTAAACGTCCGTTTTGAATTACTTCTTCCTACTATAAAAACAGATGTCGGTCCATCTTCCCCGATTATACTTACTAAGCTTGCTGCCTTGTTCCCAAACTTATTTTTCATATTATAGCTATCTCCTAACAATACAAATATGCGGTTTTTATTATACTCCCAGATTATGAACTTTTCAAGAAATCCAGTTACTGTCCCTTACTGTACAAATTTATATCTTCATTCAGCTATGTAAAAGACGGCGTCAGCACATACGCCAACACCGCCTTTTCCTCGGTCTTTCCGTTATAAAATCCCTGCCTTTTTTAGATACCCTACGCTGTCATAACAGCCACGGAAGTAAACCGACTGCATCTCCATATCCGTGAGTTTGTTCCTAAGCTCCATCACTTTAATGAGTGCAGTACATTCTTCCTCGGTCAGTTCCGCCGATGTTTCCATATCAAACACGCCTAGGACTTTCGGATATTTCTCATAAAATCTCTCTATTTCAGCTCTCACGGCACGGTATTCCTCGTTTTCTCTGGACAGCTTTGCTATAACAGAGCCAAGATATTCATTGAAGATATTGCTGTGAGCATCTACAAAAGTTTCAAATCTGAACGCATCAGACATTCTTCCTCACCTCCGACTTTTTCTTATCGTCATTTATTAACTACTCAGTAGCAGCCGTGTTACAAGGTGGCAGCCTCCCTCACTTCACAGAAGAGGTGAGGTGATGCATATGAGTACATACGAAGTTTTAAGCCTGCTGTTTTTGGGCGGTTCGTTCCTCGTTGCATTGCTTGCCTGCATAGATAGGAACAACAAGCGAAAATAAACAAACCTACCTTGTATCTTGGCGGAACAGGTAGGTTTATTGTATAAACACTATTTGGGAGGCTAACCACTTTGTGGGCGGTTACTCCTTTTCTATAATATAACATTTCTGAATCTGAAAATCAACATTCTTTTTTTTAATCTCGGCAGATTATCTCATATCATATTATTCTTCCGCTTCAACCTCATCCCTGCAGTCATTCAGATAAATTTCCCATGCCTTTTTTAATTAAATCATCAATCAGCTTATTCATTTACGTCTCCTTTCGGTGATTATACTTCACAAATGCACCCGTATTTTTTTCACAGACTGGAAAAGAGTATAAAAAAAGACGTAAAAAGAGGAAAAGTAGTAAGCCAGTAGCAAAACCTCTTTCTTTTCTTCTTGGTATGGAAACTATTGGTTATCCCCTTCTCTTTTCCAATATTTCCGAACCCATGCTTCCGCATCGTTTTCTTCAAGTTTATATTTTCCAGCTACTTTCTTTATGGTTTCTGAAATAGGCAGTCCCATCTCCTGATATATCTCAATTGCTGAAATCACTGTCGCTTCCTTTTTCTCACTTTCCACATAAGCACGCATTACCTGCTCTTCGTCAAACAATGTCATCATCATGTCCACAACCTCCTTTTCTCTGCTCAATAAATACTCTTTCAGAACATCCCTGTCTTTACAGATATTGATTGTATTGGTAACTGCTTCCCTGGTTCGTCCATATAATTTTATCTGCTCGTCATATACCTTTGTAAAGGCGACATACTGGCTGATAATATCATTGTCTTTCCCGTCGTATATCATTTTTACCTTTACGTCAATGCCCGTATAATGATATTCATTGTCCATGTGGTTTGTGCTTCCGTTAGAATCATGATTTTATCTCCGACTGTGAAACCCAAATCATTATAGCACGCATCCACCAATATATTTTTAATCGTAATGTCCTTCAGTTCATCCTCTGTAGTCTCCATATCTTCCGGGTGAAGCGCCACATCCATGATATTCTGCGTTTTTCCATGATATATGACATTCCGGTTCTTCTTTGCGCGGATGACGAATTTTTCATTTATAATATTCGTTATCATCAAAGCCTCTGTCTAATGTACGGACACAGGTTTTTGAAAAGTGCGCTGAGAGCGCTTTTAAGCAGATACTATTAAAGACAGTGTTTTTACGAATTTATTTCAGGATAAAAAATACCTGATACAGTTATATAGAATAAATATAAAAGGAATTACCGGATGGATTTTATGGATAAGCATGGAAAGAAAATTGAGTGCAAAATAAGCTATATCCCAGTGAGCCTGTGTGGGTATCCCACAAAGGATTTAATATTAGCTGCTGTATATGGATTTGGGAAAGACCCGATGCTGCTTTTAACAAATTTAAAGATGGCGGACAGGAAAAAGCTCTGCATGATAGCGGCATAAATATATCTCATGCGGTGGAGGATCGAGGAATATTTTAAATTCAAGAAGCGGCAGTTTGAACTGGAGGATCTGCGGGTGACGTCCCTACAGTCAATCCGGAATCTAAACCTGCTTGCAACGCTTGCGGCAGGATATATCAGCATTATGAGTTTCCAGAAGGATGACACCGTATTTATGATGGAATTAAAGGAATGCTCCAAGAGAATATATGACATGCCGAAATTCATTTTTTATGCATTAGGATATGCGATTGAGCGTGTCCTTGCAGGGGCACGCTCTGGCATAAAAAGATTCCTGTTGAAAAAGGAGCAATCACAACAGCTTACATTGGCCGGATATTTTGGTATAGAGGCTTTCGGGTGATTTGGCTGTTGAAAATGGGGAAACTCAAATTCAAAATAAAGATTGACATATACCCTTTAAAGTAATATCATTATCCCAAATACCAGATAAGGAGCGTAACCAATATGCAAGAGTTTATTACGCCACCAAACCATAAAGGATTTTCTGCCAAGAGACTTTTTGACGAAAATGGTAAGATTAAATGGGGTGCAATCGCCTATATTGAAAAAGGTGGTGGGGGTCCGGAGGGAAATCATACACATAGCGATAACCATATCTTTATCGTAGTTGACGGTGAAGCAAAGGTTATTCTTGATGACAAGGAAATAATTGTTAAGAAAAATGAATCCTTCTTTGTAGACGGCATGGTGCCGCATTCTATCTGGAATAATGCAGACCAGACGACTGTTGTAATCAAGATTTCTACAGAACGAGAGCAAAGCGTATAATAATAAATACCCACTGTCCGGGTTCGTTTTACGCGGCATTTCCAGGAACTCAATGAAATGCTTGCCGAATGGGAAAGAGATCGCAGCCAGCGTCAAAAAGGTGTGAACTGGCAGTTTACAACTAAGGATGCAAGAGTAAAACTAAAACGCTTATATCCTACACCGATATTTGAAAATTAGTTCTTTACCGGGTGTTTCAATCCAAACACCCGGAATAAATTTTGATAAACTTTTAAACTTTACAAGGCGCTAGTCTTGCGGCACATTCTGATAAAAAACGACAAAAGAAAAACCGCAAAGGCTCTGTGTCTTATGCGTCTGGCTCTATCACTTTGACCTTAAAATTCTTAACTTCTATTAGTGTTTCATTTTTACATTTCGGACAGAATAAAGGAAATTTTTTGAGTTCCGTATATTTCAGTAACTTCATCCGTGTTTTATTTCTACAAACAGGACATAGTAACCATTGCGTTTCTCTCAATCTTTTATCCTCTTATTTCGTCTATAATATTTTTCTTCAACAATTCTCTGCCCGACACTACTATTACAACTACACATACAATTATGTTTAACAAAGTCATTCCAACACAAGGAAGAAGTGGAATATTATTATTCACGATAATAAAACGCAGTATATGCTGCATGATGTTTGCCAAAATAAATTTACTTATGAAAATAAGCACAAGCATACAAACACTGGTAAATACACCATAAAAAAGTCCTTCGTTTATCAATATCTTACAAAATCCCCGCTCCGTAATTCCCATTGCCCGAAGGATTGCCAGCTCATATCGTCTGGATTGAATCTGATGATTCATACTGTTTGTTGTATGCAATAAACTGATGAAAAACAGAATAAGGGCAATTCCATAAAAGAAATATACTTTTTGCATGATGCTGTCATTCTTTTTCGCTATTTCGTCCGTATTGTCATGTATTACACATTTGTTAAGCCCGACAATGTAATTTTTAAGTTTATTACTGACCTCACCGCTTTTTGCATCTTCTTCAAGGTTTATATTTAAACTGTTATAATCTGCAATATCAAAATTAGATTCCATCATCTGCTGCGGCATAATTACACTTACTACATCCGTACCAGAGCCAATAAATTCATCTGTTTCTCCCGTACAGCGGCTTACAATGGCGGAAACTACAAAATCCTTTTCAATATAGTTTTCATCTGATGCTTGAAATTTCAATAATTCCTCATTATCTGCTAAAGTATTCTTAGGTACTTTTAATGTAATATGGTCGCCAGCATGTATATCTATTCCATCGTAATATCCTGCGCCATCCATCAGCGTCTTTAATATCACCTGATTATTTTCAATCATTTTATTGTAAGAAACTGTACCTTCAAGCAGATATTCGGAAAGAGCGGATAATTGTGGTTCCCCATACCCATATACATTTACTTTTAATTTATAATCCGATTCACTTTGTTTTGTTGCAATTCCATTATATTTTTCCATTATATTTTCATCCTGCTTTCTGTCCGCATGTTCCTCTATTTCCGGATAAAACTCTGTCCATTTCAAAATCCCGTTATCCAAAGGAATTTCGCCTAAAGTATAGGATACTGGAAAGATTTCTTTTATTCCGCTTATATTTTCTTTCTTTATTTCGCTCTCAATATTCCATGGAATTACATTGCCCAAATCATCATCTTCAATAGATATCCGTATATCCGTATAAAGGGATTCATCGGTCAGCATGGCATGTTCATTGTTCTGTTTCGCATTATCCGCAACATATGTTGAAGAAACAAATAAAACGCCGCCCATTGACAGGGAAATGATAATTCCTGCAAAAGCAGTCTTTTTCGTTAATATAAAACGTCTGCTGAGAGTTCCCATTATATGATGCTTTTTTAAGCTGATAATCTTACGGCTCTTTCTGTATGAAGAATCTTTCATCTTTTCTGTCTGCGTATATTTACGCATATTCCGAATAGCTCCTGCCGAACAAAATACCAAAAATAAAAGGAATAGCAGAAAACCCAAAGCAAAAATATCCATTGCTGCTTTAAATGTGCCCTGAAAAAGAAATCTTGCCACAACAATTCCCAGAATACCGCCAATGAAATATGCGGGGATAAACAAAATAACCAATTCCATCAACATTGCCGCAAACATATTTTTTTCATCTATCCCTAAAACTTCCAGCAATCCATACTGGCTTTTTCTTTTTTGGACAATTACCCGAAAAATACTGTTGATAATAAAAACCCCAAACAAAAAAATTACTGCAAAAATCATTTTCTGCAAAAGATTGTTATTGTTATCCAATCTGCCAAATAGGTAAATCAGCTTTCCAACTGCATTACATTCATCTAAATGTAATGCAGTAAGAATAATATCTATGATTGTTTCTTTTGGCTCTGCACCTATATAAACTGAAATGCCGTCATTCATTTCAGGGTTTGGGCAGCTGATTCGATTCTTTTGTAAGAAAGCAGAAAACTGTTCATAAGCACGTTTTGCATCTGAAAATTCCAAATAAAGAAACGATGCTTCGTCCATATCCAAAACAGTTTCTTTATCAGTAAAAATTAAAATGGAATTATCCGCCGTTTTCGCGCCCTCTGAAACAATTCCTGTTAAAGTGAATCTTTCCCCGCCCAACTCTAATGTACTTCCCAGAGCATAATCCATCCCCAAGTTATGGAGTGCATAATAGTCAAGTGCAATTTCATTCTTATGTTTTGGATATGTCCCTTCCAATAATGTTCTATGGTTCATTTCAAGATACTGGATATCCCCATAACAAAATAGCGGCTTGTTTTCTATCATATTTTATATAAGAAATTGCTAATCTCATATTATTATGCATGAAGTCCACCGCCTTTCTCATTTTCGTAAAGAACACCATCTTCAATACGAATGATTCTATCGCAATTTTGCGCTATCACTTCATTATGCGTTACCATTAAAATGGTCTGGTTATATTGCCTTCCACTTGCTTTTAGCAGTCCAATCACATCATTTGTCGTCTTTGAATCCAAATTTCCCGTCGGCTCATCTGCAAGAATAAGTGCAGGCTTGTTCGATAAAGCCCTCGCTATTGCGGCTCTTTGCTGCTGACCGCCAGACAGTTCACTCGGATATTTCATCCTTTTATCCCAAATCTTCAAATCTTTTAGCAATCGTTCCATATATGCATGGTCAATATGTCTGCTCTTATCAAAAGAAACAGGCAATGCCACATTATCATATACGTTCAGTACAGGCATTAAACTATAATTTTGAAAAACAAAACCTATTTTCCGCCGACGGAAAATTGCAAGTTCTTTACGGTTCAATTTTGCGATATTATGCCCGTCAATCATAACCTCGCCCTCAGTAACAACATCTAATCCGCCAATCATATGAAGCAATGTACTTTTTCCAGACCCAGAAATGCCTAATAACGCAACAAACTCTCCTTGATTGATTTCAAGATTCACATGCTTTAATGCTTTTACTTCATTTTCGCCTTTGCCATAATTTTTACTCAGATTTCTTATAATCACAATTGCCATATCGCTGCCTCCTTTGTTTCCCCAAAGATGCCGTCCTGGCAGTCTTAAGGATTTCTGAAACCTATTATAAAATACGCTTCTTACAGAAACCCTACAGACACTCAAATAGATCTAACAATTTTGTAAGAAAACTGAAAAAACACTTCCCTTTCCAAGTTCCGATTTGACTGTCAGATATCCCTTTTCCTTTTCCAATATCATTTTGGATAAATATAACCCTATTCCAGAACCTTCCGTTTGTTCTGCATGTTTGCTGCGGTAAAAACGCTCGAAAATATGAGGAATATCTTCTTTTGAGATTCCTATCCCATTATCTTTTATATGGACAATACTGTATGTTTCCAACTGTTCAAATGATATTTCTATCAGTCCAAAAGACGTATATTTAATTGCATTTTCCAATAGATTCACAAATACTTCCAAAGTCCATTTTGGATTATGTAAAAGTACAGCATCTTCAAATTCCATAACATGGATATCAATATTCTTTTCTTCTGCTTTTTCAAAAACCGCACTTACCGCATTCCGTATGGTTTTTTTGATTCCTTCCTTTTTTACATCGAATTCTATCACATTTTGTTCAAGCTTTGACATTTTAAAAAGCGATTCCAATAGCCAGTCTATTTTTTCTGTCTGCGTTTTTAATTTATGCAAAAAGTTCGATTGCTGCTCTTTTGTCAAATCATTGCTGCCGAGCAATTCTTCATACATCATTACATTTGCTAAAGGCGTCTTAAGCTGATGTGAGATATTAGAAATAAGCTGCTTTATCTGCTCCTTTTCTAAATCTGCCCTTCCGATTTCAAAATCTAATTTATGTGATATCATTTTTATCTGATGATAAAATAATGACAACTCACTTTCATTAAACGGTATATCATCTATTTTCCTCCCCTCAATCAGTTGTTCTAAAATCCGATTGATTTTGCGGTAAATTATCCTATTCCTTATTACAAATAATAATAATAAAATTGTCACTGTAACTGCCCAAACAGAAACGAAAATCATCACAAAACCTCTTTCCATATATAGCCCATTCCATGTACTGTTTTTATATGCTGCGGATTTTTGGCATCACTTTCAATTTTTATTCGCAACCGTCGGATATTCACCGATACAATATTATCATCAACAAACTCCCCGTCATTTTCCCATATTTTCATAAGAATCTGTTCTTTTGATAAAATCAGTCCTGTATTCTTTATAAAATAAACCAGCAATTTTAACTCCGTCGAACTCAGCTCGATTTCTTCCTCATTTTTTGTCACTTTACCATTTGATAAATCCACACGGATATTACCTGATTTTAAGATAGAATGCTCTGTGTTTTTTAACATTTTTTTCACCCTTGCCTTTAAAACAGCAACAGAAAAAGGTTTCGACATATAATCATCTGCCCCTAATTCCAATGCTTTAATTTCATCTAATTCCGTATCTCTCGCTGTCAGCATAATAATAGGAATTTCTGATTCTTCACGAAGTTTTTTACAGAGTTCAAATCCATTCCCATCTGGGAGATTGCAATCTAATATGATTCCTTGAAAATCTATTTGCTGTAAACATTCTTTTGCTTTTTTTATTGTATTTGCACTAATCACTTCATATTTTTCTGAACGGAATGTAAATTCAAGCCCTTCCCGTAAATCGTTATCATCTTCAACAATGAGTAATTTTTCCATAACATCACCTTTCATAATTTATATCGCATATTTTGTCACATATATTTTCTTCTTTTCGCTTCATTTCCTTTCTTCTTGCATCGGCTGGTTTTTCTGCCGTATTAGGAATAAGCCACACCCGATTAATATTCAATACACCCTCAATCCGATTTTCTTTGCAAAGCCGCTGTACCCACCGAAGTGATACATGCCATTTCTTCTTTTAGCTGTTCCGTTACTCTCTGTGCCTGTTTCATCTGCTCTACAAGCATTTCAAAGCGTTCCTGCGCCTGCCTGTCAATGTCGGCAAGATAAGCGTTCAACCCGCCGCTTGTGAGAAGTCGTCCTTCTTTTGATTCTGACAGTTATTCCATTCTTTTTTTCGCATTGACGGATAATCGAATCATTTAATTGCTGACTGGGTTCCTGTTGTACTCTAAGCGCTTTTTGGAGTAACAGTTCTATCTCAATTTTGGCTCTATCGCCTTTTTTATTGTTCTTCACAGATTCTCTCCTCTCTTTATTTCATTGGAAATTCCTTCTGCAATTCTCTGTGCCAAACTTTCCTGATAATCGTCATCCAACAGCTTTTGACTCTCAGAATAATTTGAGAGAAATCCCATTTCTACCAAAACAGCGGGTATTTGTGTGTTTCGCAAAACATAATAGCCCTCTGTTTTTGCATACCTCGTTTCAATA
>CAJUPF010000056.1:12489-19987 GCA_910588565.1 uncultured Lachnospiraceae bacterium | reverse complement strand
TTATTTTCAATACCAGCTAATGTTTTACTTTGTTATACCCAAAGTTCAGAAAGAAGCTAAAAAGATGCGGGGCTCTTTTTATTTTGATTCCTGAACAACGGGAGTATAATTTTTATAAAATGAAATAAATTGTTCTAAGGATCTGGTCTGGGTTGTCTGGTTTTTATAGACAAATCCGACTTCCCGCTTTGGGATCGGAATTTCTAACGGGATTTCGATCAGCGTGCCGTCAGAGAGTTCTTTTTTGACAAAACTGCGGATAACGCAGGCGACCCCTACGCCGATTTTGGCAAAGGCAATCAGAAGATCCAGATCGGAACTGTCAATGGAATCCTGTACAAATATATGGTTTGTCTGCAAATAATTTTCAATATACTGCCGGGTCATATTATTTTTATCCAGAAGCATCAGTGTGGAGTGTTTCAAAATATGGCTTTTGGTAATTCCTCTGGCTTTCAGGTTCCGCAGATAATCTCTGGTGGCAACAAAGATATCTTCGATTTCTTCGAGATAATCAAAGTGAATCGTACGGAGATGATCCGGTTTTCCTACTAGGCCGATATCGATCTGGTTGTCATCTAAAAGTTTTAAGGTTTCATTGGTAGACTGGCAGGCAATGGAAATGCTGATATGCGGGTTCTGTTTGATAAATTCTTTCAGATAAGGAAGCAGCAGGTGTTTGCATAAGGTAGAGCTGACGCCGATATTCAGGTGCCCTACGCCAAGGGACAGGGCTTGCTGCAGTTTTTCTTCTCCGGAAGAGAGTGTGTCAAAGGCGTGTTTCACGTAGGAATAGAGCAGGACGCCTTCTTCTGTGAGGGCGACGCCTTTGGAACTGCGGGTAAAGAGTTTGCAGCCGATATTCTCTTCCAGCTTCTGGATAGATTTGCTGATTGCTGGTTGGCTGATATAGAGTTCTTTGGCGGCTTTTGAGATGTTGCCAGTGCTGGCGGCTGCGTAGAAGATGCGGTATGCGGATAAGTTTTGGTTCATAAAATGCCTCCGTTTCTCATATAAAATACAGTTCGTTATCAAGGTATATTATATCATAACTTTAAGTTATGACAAATATATTTATTATATATTTGTATTATGATAAAGCCTGTGCTACAATACATCCATACACACTCACACAAGAAAATGTTGAAACAGGAGGTTGAATGCATGGGAATGACAATGACCCAGAAGATTCTTGCAGCACACGCAGGTCTGGAAACTGTCCAGGCAGGACAGTTAATTGAGGCGGATCTGGATCTTGTGCTTGGCAATGATATTACTTCTCCGGTTGCGATTCATGAGATGGAGAAGATGAAGACGGAAGGCGTATTTCATAAGGATAAGATTGCACTGGTACTGGATCATTTTGTGCCGAATAAAGATATTAAATCTGCAGAGCATTGCAAATGTGTCCGGGAATTTGCCTGTAAACATGAGATTAGCAACTATTTTGACGTAGGTGAAATGGGAATTGAACACGCCCTGCTGCCGGAGAAAGGACTTACCGTGGCCGGGGATGTAATTATTGGGGCGGATTCGCATACCTGTACGTATGGAGCTTTGGGAGCTTTTTCTACCGGAGTGGGAAGTACCGATATGGCAGCGGGCATGGCGACCGGAAAAGCATGGTTTAAGGTGCCTTCTGCAATTAAGTTTCACTTAACGGGCAAACCTGCTAAGTGGATTAGCGGAAAAGATATTATTCTGCATATTATTGGCATGATTGGTGTGGACGGCGCTTTATATAAGTCTATGGAATTTGTGGGGGATGGTATTTCATATCTTTCCATGGACGATCGGTTTACCATTGCGAATATGGCGATTGAAGGCGGCGGCAAAAACGGTATTTTCCCGGTCGATGAGCGATGCGAGGCATATATGAAGGAACATTCTATGCGTCCATACCGGATTTATCAGGCAGATGAGGATGCTGTTTATGAGGAAGAATACACGATTGATCTTTGTACCTTAAAGCCGACTGTTGCATTCCCGCATTTACCGGAGAATACAAAGACCGTTGATGAAGCCGGCGATATTAAAATCGATCAGGTTGTGATAGGTTCCTGTACAAATGGCCGTTTAGAAGATCTAAAGATTGCAGCAGATATTTTAAAAGGGAAAAAAGTGGCAAAGGGACTGCGCGTAATTGTGATTCCGGCGACTCAAAAGATTTATCTGGATGCTATGGAAGCCGGATATATCCGGACTTTTATTGAGGCTGGAGCAGTTGTCAGCACACCTACCTGCGGCCCCTGCCTTGGCGGCTATATGGGTATTCTGGCAGAAGGCGAGCGCTGTGTTTCCACAACGAACCGGAATTTTGTAGGGCGTATGGGACATGTGAAATCAGAGATTTATCTTGCAAGTCCTGCAGTAGCGGCTGCAAGTGCGTTAACGGGCAGACTTTCAAGTCCAAAAGAATGTCAGGAGGGATGAGTGTATGAAAGCAGCGAATGGAACAGTATTTAAATATGGAGATAATGTAGATACCGATGTGATCATTCCGGCAAGATACCTGAATTCCTCTGATCCGAAGGAACTGGCGCAGCACTGTATGGAAGATATTGACGCGGATTTTGTAAAAAATGTATCCGCCGGGGATATTATTGTTGCGACCAAGAATTTTGGGTGCGGATCTTCCAGAGAACATGCACCAATTGCTATCAAAGCGGCAGGAGTCAGCTGTGTCATTGCGGAAACATTTGCCAGAATTTTCTATCGGAACGCGATTAATATCGGACTGCCGATTGTAGAATGTGCCGAAGCGGCAAAGGAGATTGCCGCCGGGGATGAAGTTGAAGTGGATTTTGATACGGGTGTGATTACGGATAAGACCAAAGGGACAACGTATCAGGGCCAGGCATTTCCGGAATTTATGCAAAAAATCATTGATTGTGAAGGTCTTGTGAATTATATCAATCAAAAATAAAGATTTATATATTTTTTATATTACAATAATATTAATTTTATCATCTTCTTGTCCATTTTTCTGTAAAATATAGTATAATGAAACATAACTATAAATATAAAGGAGTGAAATTATGGCTCGCAGAAAAAGAAGGTCAGGTGTCTTACGCAGATCTTTGCTGTTGGCTTTGGGTGTTGTCCTGCTTGTTCTGATTGGTGTTTATGTGTATTTCGGAATTTATTTCCGGTCTCATTTCTTTTTTCAGACCAGCATTGAGGATGTGAATGTTGGAGGCATGACAGCGGAGGAGGCGATTGAAGAACTGCGTTCTGAGGTAAAAGATTATTTGCTGACCTTATACGACAGGAATGGGAACAAGTTTCAGATTCTTGGCGCAGATATTAATTACGATTACCAGCCGCTGGGAGAAGAGGAGAAGCTGATTGCGGCGCAGAAGTCTTTTCTCTGGCCTGGCCAGGTTACAAAGGCAAAG
This sequence comes from uncultured Lachnospiraceae bacterium, assembly GCA_910588565.1. Lineage (GTDB taxonomy): Bacteria > Bacillota > Clostridia > Lachnospirales > Lachnospiraceae > Roseburia_B. Next base: position 16,589 of record CAJUPF010000056.1, on the reverse strand, counting down.
AAGCTGAACGTGGATAAAAGTATTACTTATGATGAAGAATTATTAAAAGAAACCGTCCTTGCTATGGATTGTTTGTCCGCTGAGCAGATGATTAAGCCGGAAAATGCTTTTATTCAGGTAACAGAAGAAGGATACGAACTGATACCGGAGCAGCAGGGAAGTTATCTGCTCCAGGACAAATTGTACACCAGGATTAAATCAGTGATTGACGCCGGGGAGACGGAATATACGTTTGATGACGATCTTTATGAGAAACCTACTGTGTATTCCGATGATCCGGTGCTGACCGAGCGGATTGCCAATATCCAGTCCTATCTGGGCGCGGAAATTACCTATGATATGGGAGAGGATAAAGAGGTTGTGGATGAATCGGTGATCTCCTCCTGGATTCGTGTGGATGAAGATTATAATGTAAGTTTTGATGAAAGCAAAGTGGCTGCATATGTGCAGTCTCTGGCGAGCAAATACAATACTTACGGGGATCCAAGAGAATTTTTTACCGCAAAAGGAGATACCGTTACCATTGGCGGCGGCGATTACGGCTGGGTCATTGACAAAGAAGCGGAGCTCGCGCAGCTGATGGAAGAAGTGAAAAACGGTGAAGTGAAGACAAGGGAGCCGGTTTATTCCCAGACAGCAGTCAGCCGTACAAAAAATGACATTGGCAATACATATATTGAAATTGATTATACGAATCAGCATTTATGGTATTTTGAGAATGGAGTAATGATTGCCGATACGGATATTGTATCTGGTAATATCAGCCGGGGCAACGGTTCGCCGGATGGTATTTTTAAAATTGTATACAAAGAAAGCCCGGCTGTTCTGACCGGGGAGGATTATGAATCGGACGTAAACTATTTTATGCCGTTTGCCTATAATGTTGGCATTCATGACGCTTCCTGGAGAAATGGGCGGTTTGGCGGATCGATTTACAAGACTTCCGGTTCCCATGGCTGTATCAATGCACCGGAATCGGTAGTTACTACACTGTACGAAAAAGTTGCGGTCGGTACGCCGGTGGTGGCATATTACAGGGAAGAGGTGAAGCTTACCGCCAAGAACACCCAGATTGCCAATGCATACTCCTATTATGATGCAGAAAAGGAAAAAGCCAAAGAAGAAGCCGCGAAGAAAGCTGCAGAGGAAGCGGCTGCCAATATGCCGGAAGTAGGCGAAGGGCAGAGGATCGCAGAGGATGGGAGCATAGAATCCGTACCATAAGCTGACAGGCGACAGGGAAGCTGCATGGAGAGAAGTCTTCATGCGGCTTTGTTACATAGAGCCGGGCTGCCATCTATGATGTTATAGTAAGGGGGAGAATATGAGAATTTTACTGTTATTGAGAGGAGCTGCAGGATGCGGGAAGACGACATGGATTGAAGAAAAAGGGTTAAAACCCTATGCATTGTCAGCGGATGATATCCGTCTGCTCTGCCAGAGCCCGGTGATGCAGGCGGATGGGACGGAGCGTATCAGCCAGGAGAATGACAGTACGGTCTGGAAGATTTTATATCAATTGCTGGAAATCCGGATGCAGAAAGGGGAATTTACAGTAGTGGATGCTACGAATTCCAAAACCTCTGAGATGAAAAAATATATGGAATTGTCTGCAAAATACAGATACAGGATATACTGCGTTGATTTTACAGATATACCGATCGACGAAGTGAAGCGGCGGAATGCCGGACGGGAGGCTTTTCGGAGAGTGCCGGACAGAGTGATTGACGTTATGTATTCCAGGTTTGCCACACAGAAGATCCCTTCCGGGATCAGGGGGATTCGGCCGGAGGAATTGGATACGATCTGGTTAAAGCAGTTTGATATGTCATCCTATAAGCGGATTCATCATATCGGTGATATTCATGGCTGTTATACTGCGCTGCAAACGTATTTATCAGACAATGGCGGTATAAAAGAAGACGAAATGTATATATTTGTCGGGGATTATATTGACCGGGGGCTGGAAAATGCTGAAGTTGTCAGATTTCTGATATCGATTATGGACCGTAAAAATGTACTTCTGCTCGAAGGCAATCATGAGAGATGGCTGTGGTCGTGGGCGAATGATACGGCCAGCAGATCCAAAGAATTTGAATCGGTTACCAGACCCATTCTTGAGCAGTCTGGTATTCGGAAAAAAGAGGTCAGGAATCTGTACCGGAAGTTTGGCCAGTGCGCTTATTACAGATATGAGGATAAGGTATTCCTTGTTACGCATGCGGGTCTGAGTACCATTCCAAAGAATCTTTCGTTTACAGCAACAGAGCAGATGATTAAGGGTGCGGGGGATTATGATGATTTTGAAAAAATAGCCGATACGTTTTATCGTACAACGGCGGAAAACTGTTATCAGATCCATGGGCACCGGAATACGAAGCAGCTGCCGGTTCTGGTAAATGACAGGGTATTTAACTTGGAAGGACAGGTAGAGTACGGCGGCTGTCTGCGGTGTGTGCAGGTGGATTCCGATGGAATTCATGTGTTTGAAACGGAGAATACGGTATATAAGTTACCAGTTCCGGAGGAACAGACGGTAGGAAACAGTTCTGTGGCAGATACGATTACTGCTCTGCGTGCAAGCAAGTATATCAAAGAGACGCCTGTCAGATATCCCGCCGCACCGAAAGGGGCAAGCGTGCCAGGCAGCAATATTTCTTCTTTTAATTTTACAGACAAGGCATTTTTTGACAGAGTTTGGAATACGCAGACGATACGGGCAAGAGGGTTGTATATCGATACGGTAAAAGGAAATGTAGTTGCGAGAGGATATGAGAAGTTTTTTAATGTCAATGAGCGTCCGGAGACAAAATTTGACGAATTGCAGCGCGGGCTCTGCTTTCCGGTGACGGCTTATGTCAAGGAAAACGGGTTTCTTGGCATGGTAAGCTATGACGAATACCAGGATGATTTGTTTATTGCCTGCAAATCTACGATAGACAGCGCTTATGCCGGGTGGTTTAGGGAAATGCTGTATCGGGAGCTTTCTTCTGAAAAAATAGAGGAATTAAAGGCTTTTGTCAGGGAGCGGGAGGTTACCTTGGTATTTGAGTGTGTGGATATGGAGCACGATCCGCATATAATTGCTTATCCGAATAGCCGCTTGTTTTTGCTGGATATCGTGCATAACAAAATGGAGTTTGAAAAATATGAATACGATGCAATGTGCCAGGCTGCAGAGCAGTTTGGTCTTGCGCATAAAGAAAAGGCGTTTGAAATTCTTTCCTGGCAGGAGTTTTTTGACTGGTACTATGAAATCCTGGCAGAAGACTATCTGTATCAGGGGCGTAAAATCGAAGGGTTTGTCATTGAAGATGCGGCGGGATTTATGACCAAGCTGAAGCTTTCCTATTATAATTTCTGGAAGATGATGCGCAGTATCGCCCAGGAAGTACTGAAAAATGGATACAGCAGCAGGACTTCCATGCTTGTAACTACGACAGCGAATGAATTTTATGCATGGATAAGAAAGCAGCATGATGCAGGGAAGGCAGAGGAGCTTCCAAGAGATATCTGTACGCTGCGGTCGATGTTTTATCAGGAGAAAAACGATAAGCGCAGCCAATAGCAGGGTATGATCTGCAGGCTTGCTGTTACTTTTCACACCAACGCCAATCGCTTGTTTATAAAAATTCAATGAAAAACATAATCTCCTCTTGCCGTTTATAGAAGATTTGTGTACAATGGTCTAAGTGATTTTATGTTTAGGAGGAAAAGAAATGTCTATTTTACTAAGTGAAGGAACAGCAAGTTCCCTTCCCATGCTGCTGTCATTGGTAGTTTTGTTTGCATTTATGTATTTCTTTATGATACGGCCGCAGCAGAAAGAGATGAAGAAAAAGAACGCTATGCTTTCGGAATTGGCGGTAGGGGATACGATATTGACATCGAGTGGATTCTATGGTGTAATTATTGACATTACAGATGATACCGTGATTGTTGAATTTGGAAGCAATAAGAACTGCCGCATTCCAATGCAGAAAGCTGCGATTTCAGCAGTAGAGAAGCCAGATGCAGAATAAAAGATTGGTATTGTAAAAAGCGGGAGACATCTGATGGCGTTTCCCGTTTTTTGGGATGTATGGGCATCCCTCTATGCC
>CAJUPF010000056.1:0-12389 GCA_910588565.1 uncultured Lachnospiraceae bacterium | reverse complement strand
ATTCGGCAATCATAAGGAAATACCCTCCGGGTATCCCTTTATGCCATTCGGCAATCATAAGGAAATACCCTCCGGGTATCCCTTTATGCCATTCGGCAATAATAAGGAAAGGAAGTTTTGATATGAGTTATCGTGTTGGTGTGATTTCCGGGGACGGAATCGGGCCGGAAATTGTAGCGGAAGCCAGAAAAGTATTGGACTGTATTGGAGAGAAATACGGCCATACATTTGAATATGAAGAGATTTTAATGGGAGGCTGCTCTATTGATGCGACAGGAGAGCCTTTGACGGAGCAGGCGATTGCGCAGGCGAAGGGTTCGGACGCCGTGCTGATGGGATCTATTGGCGGGAATACCTCTACCTCTCCCTGGTATCAGCTGCCGCCGAATCTTCGTCCGGAAGCCGGACTGTTGAAATTGCGAAAATCGCTGAATCTGTTTGCAAACCTGCGCCCTGCCTATCTTTATGAGGAATTAAAAGAAGCCTGCCCGCTGCGGGATGATATTATCGGTGATGGATTTGATATGATGATTATGCGGGAACTGACCGGAGGCCTTTACTTTGGCGAGCGGAAAACAGAAGAAGTGGATGGCGTCCTGACCGCAGTCGATACCCTTACATATAATGAGAATGAGATACGCAGAATTGCAAAGCGGGGATTTGATATCGCAATGAAACGCCAAAAGAAGGTAACCAGTGTGGATAAGGCAAATGTTTTGGATTCTTCCAGACTTTGGCGTAAAGTTGTAGAAGAAGTAGCCGCAGAATATCCGGAAGTGACGTATGAGCATATGCTGGTGGATAACTGTGCGATGCAGTTAGTGAAAGATCCAAAGCAGTTTGACGTGATTCTGACAGAGAATATGTTCGGCGATATTTTATCGGATGAAGCAAGTATGGTAACAGGTTCCATTGGAATGCTTTCTTCTGCAAGCTTAAATGATACCAAGTTTGGCCTGTATGAACCCAGCGGCGGCTCCGCGCCGGATATTGCCGGTAAAGGCATAGCCAATCCGATTGCTACGATACTAAGCGCGGCCATGATGCTGCGGTACTCGTTTGATCTGGATCGGGAAGCCGACGCGATTGAACTTGCCGTAAAGCGGGTGTTAAAAGACGGTTATCGTACAATTGATATTATGCCGCAGGATGCAAAGAAAGCGGCGGTGAAGCAGGTCGGCACAGCAGAAATGGGAGATTTGATCGTAGAACGCATAAATTGAAAGGACGCGATAAAAGATGAAAAGTGATAATGTAAAAACAGGTATGCAGCAGGCGCCGCACAGAAGCCTGTTCAATGCATTGGGATTTACGGAAGAAGAAATGAAAAAACCTATGGTAGGTATTGTAAGCTCCTACAATGAAATTGTTCCGGGGCATATGAATCTGGATAAAATTGTAAACGCAGTAAAGTTAGGCGTGGCGGAAGCCGGCGGTGTTCCGGTTGTATTCCCGGCGATTGCAGTCTGTGACGGAATTGCCATGGGCCATATTGGAATGAAGTATTCTCTGGTTACCAGGGATTTGATTGCGGATTCTACCGAATGTATGGCGCTTGCGCATCAGTTTGATGCTCTTGTGATGGTTCCAAACTGTGATAAAAACGTGCCGGGTCTTTTGATGGCGGCTGCGCGGATTAATATTCCTACGGTTTTTGTATCCGGCGGACCTATGCTTGCCGGACGTGTAAAGGGCAAAAAGACAAGTCTGTCTTCTATGTTTGAGGCGGTAGGCTCTTACGCGGCAGGTACCATGTCAGAAGAAGATGTCAAAGAATATGAGGCAAAAGCCTGCCCGACCTGCGGTTCCTGCTCCGGTATGTATACCGCAAATTCCATGAACTGCCTGACGGAAGCGCTTGGTATGGGACTTCAGGGCAACGGTACGATTCCGGCTGTATATTCGGAACGTATTAAACTGGCAAAACATGCGGGTATGGCGGTAATGGATATGCTTGAGAAAAATATCCGGCCAAGAGATATTATGACAAAAGAATCCATGTTAAATGCTTTGACAGTAGATATGGCGCTGGGCTGTTCTACCAACAGTATGCTGCATCTTCCGGCTATTGCACATGAAATCGGTTTTGATTTTGATATAACATTTGCGAATGAAATCAGTGAGAAGACTCCGAATTTATGTCATCTGGCTCCGGCAGGCCCGACTTATATGGAAGATTTGAATGAGGCTGGCGGCGTGTATGCTGTGATGAAAGAGCTTTCCGATATTGGACTGTTACATACAGAATGTATGACTGTAACCGGAAAGACAGTCGGTGAAAATATCAAAGATGCGATCAATCAAGATCCGGAAGTGATCCGGCCTTTGGACAATCCTTATTCAAAGACGGGCGGGCTTGCGGTCTTAAGCGGCAATCTGGCACCGGATGGAAGTGTGGTAAAACGTTCTGCAGTTGCGCCGGAGATGCTGGTGCATGAGGGGCCGGCAAGGGTATTTGAATGCGAAGAGGATGCAATCGCAGCGATTAAAGGCGGCAAAATACAGGCGGGCGATGTCGTTGTTATCCGCTATGAAGGACCAAAAGGCGGCCCTGGTATGCGTGAAATGCTAAATCCGACGTCTGCAATTGCAGGTATGGGACTTGGCTCTTCTGTTGCATTAATAACAGACGGACGTTTCTCCGGCGCAAGCCGCGGAGCATCGATTGGCCATGTATCGCCGGAAGCAGCTGTAGGAGGTCCGATTGCATTAGTAGAAGAAGGAGATATCATTAAGATTAATATTCCGGAACTGAAACTGGAGGTAGATATTACCGACGAAGAAATGGCTGCAAGAAAGGCGAAATGGCAGCCAAGAGAACAGAATGTCAGCGGATATCTGGGAAGATATGTGACAATGGTGACTTCCGGAAACCGTGGAGCAATTCTGGAACGATAGATGCAGTGACGAGAAATAAGCAGAAAGCGAGTGGTTAACATGCAGTTGACAGGTGCGCAAATCGTAATAGAATGCTTAAAGGAGCAGGGCGTGGATACCGTTTTTGGATATCCCGGCGGAGCGATTTTAAACGTATACGATGAACTGTATAAGCATAAAGATGAAATCAGGCATATCCTGACGTCCCATGAACAGGGTGCAAGCCATGCGGCGGACGGATATGCGAGAAGTACCGGAAAAGTAGGCGTCTGTCTGGCGACTAGCGGTCCGGGAGCAACCAATTTGGTTACTGGGATTGCTACTGCATATATGGATTCTGTTCCATTGGTAGCAATTACCTGTAATGTAGGAGTTCCTCTTTTGGGAAAGGACAGTTTTCAGGAAATTGATATTGCAGGTATCACAACCCCGATTACAAAGCATAACTTTATTGTAAAGGATGTGGAAAAATTAGCGGCTACCATCCGCAGGGCATTCAAAATCGCGGCAAAAGGCAGGCCAGGGCCGGTACTGGTGGATATTCCCAAGGATGTTACGGCAAATACCTGTGAATATACAAAAGCAGAACCGGAAAAACCAAAGCGCAGCACGGAGCAGATTACGGAAGCGGATTTGGAAAAGGCAGCAGCGATGATTTCATCCGCCAGACAGCCCTATGTATTTGTGGGCGGCGGCGCAGTGATTTCAGAAGCAAGTGCAGAATTAAAAGAATTTGTGGATCACATACAGGCGCCTGTCTGTGATACCCTGATGGGAAAAGGCGCTTTTGACGGCACAGACCCCAGATATACCGGTATGCTTGGGATGCATGGTACGAAGGCATCCAATTATGGCGTCAGCGAATGCGATCTTTTGATTGCAATCGGCGTGCGTTTTTCTGACCGTGTAATTGGAAATGCAAGCAAATTTGCACATGAAGCGAAGATTCTGCAGATTGACGTCGATCCGGCGGAAATCAATAAGAATATTATGGTGGATGCCAGTGTGATCGGAGATGTGAAAGAGATTCTGGTTCGGTTAAATGAACGGTTACAGCCGATGGAACACAAAGAATGGCTGTCCCATGTAGAAGCATATGCCAGGAAATACCCGATGACCTATCCGGCGGAAGGGTTAAGCGGCCCGTTTCTGATTGATACGATTTATCATCAGACAAAAGGGGAAGCGATTATTGTCACAGAGGTAGGACAGCATCAGATGTGGGCTGCCCAGTTCTACAAATACGCAAAGCCGCGTACCCTGATTTCTTCCGGCGGCCTTGGAACGATGGGATATGGCCTGGGCGCTGCAATTGGAGCGCAGGTGGCGAATCCGGATAAACAGGTAATCAATATTGCGGGAGACGGGTGTTTCCGCATGAATATGAATGAAATTGCTACGGCTGTGCGGCAGAAACTGCCCTTAATTGAGATTATTGTCAATAACCATGTACTGGGAATGGTGCGGCAGTGGCAGGATTTGTTTTATGAAAAACGTTATTCCGCAACAGTTTTAGATGACGGTATGGATTATGTTTTACTCGCAAAAGCCATGGGAGCAACGGGTTATCGTGTGACTACAAGAGAAGAGTTTGAAACAGCGTTTGCTGCGGCGCAGAATGCAAAAGGGCCTGTTGTGATTGATTGTGTGATTGACCGGGATCAGAAGGTATGGCCTATGGTGGCGCCGGGAGCTGCAATCAACGAGGTGTTTACAGAGGAAGATCTCAAGCAGTAGCTTTTTTGAATTTTCCATTGATACGTACAAAAATATTTCATATAGAAACAGGAGGATATAAACGAATGAGCAGAGTTTACAATTTTTCCGCAGGGCCGGCGGTTCTGCCGGAGGAGGTACTGAAGGAAGCAGCTGAGGAAATGATGGACTATAAAGGAAGCGGCATGTCCGTAATGGAAATGAGCCATCGTTCCAAAGTGTATGACACAATTATCAAAGAAGCGGAAGCAGATTTACGTGATTTAATGAATATTCCGGACAACTATAAAGTATTATTCTTACAGGGCGGAGCTTCCCAGCAGTTTGCTATGATTCCGATGAATTTAATGAAGAATAAAAAAGCTGCTTATATTGTGACGGGGCAATGGGCGAAAAAAGCTTATAAAGAAGCGCAGATTTATGGGGATGCCGTTGCGGTAGCTTCTTCTGAGGATAAGACATTTTCCTACATTCCGGATTGTTCGGATCTGGATATCCCGGAAGATGCGGATTATGTGTATATCTGTGAAAATAATACCATATATGGTACAAAATATAAGACTCTTCCGAATACAAAAGGGCATACTCTTGTAGCGGATGTATCCTCCTGTTTCTTGTCGGAACCGGTGGATGTAACCAAATACGGGATTATCTATGGCGGCGTTCAGAAGAATATCGGACCTGCAGGCGTTGTCATTGTTATTATCCGCGAAGATTTGATTACAGAAGATACGCTTCCTGGAACACCTACGATGTTAAAGTATAAGACACATGCAGACGCGGCTTCTTTATATAATACGCCGCCGGCATATGGGATCTATATCTGCGGAAAAGTATTTAAATGGTTAAAGAAGATGGGCGGGCTTTCTGTTATGAAAGAACGCAATGAGGAAAAGGCGAAGATTTTATATGATTTCCTGGATGAGAGTAAACTGTTTCAGGGAACTGTGGTAAAAGAAGACCGTTCCCTGATGAACGTGCCGTTTGTAACCGGAAGCGATGAACTGGATGCTAAATTTGTAGCGGAAGCAAAGGCAGCGGGCTTTGAAAACTTAAAAGGACACCGCAGCGTTGGCGGTATGAGAGCTTCTATTTACAATGCAATGCCAAAGGAAGGCGTTGAAAAATTAGTAGCGTTCATGCGTGAATTTGAACAGAACAATACCATGAAATAGCAGGTTTGCACAGTTTTTGTGCAAAGTGTGAAAGAGTGAGCAGTTATAAGAATAATGCGTAAAGTTGGAGGAAAAAGAAGATGTTTCAGTATAAATGCTTAAATCCGATTGCAGAAGTTGGTCTGGAGTTGTTTTCCGATCAGTATCAGAAGGTAGAGGAGTTAAAAGACGCCCAGGCCGTATTGGTGCGCAGTGCGGCAATGCATGATCTCGAACTCCCGGAAGGCTTAATGGCAGTGGCAAGAGCCGGAGCCGGAGTGAATAATATTCCGCTGGATCAGTGCGCAGAGCAGGGAATTGTTGTATTCAATACCCCGGGCGCGAACGCAAATGGCGTAAAAGAGCTGGTGATCGCAGGAATGCTGCTGGCTTCCCGTGATATTGTAGGAGGAATCGAATGGGTCCGCGCCAATAAAGACGAGGAAACGATTGGAAAGCTTGCCGAAAAGCAGAAAAAGCAATATGCAGGCTGTGAAATTTCCGGCAAAAAACTGGGTGTGATTGGACTGGGCGCTATCGGCGTTCTTGTTGCGAACGCAGCGACGCACCTTGGGATGGAAGTATATGGCTACGATCCGTATATATCTGTCAATGCAGCATGGAGCCTGTCCCACAATGTAAAACACATCAGTAATGTGGAAGACATTTACCGTCAGTGTGATTATATTACGGTTCATGTGCCGCTGCTGGATTCTACGAAGGGTATGATTGGCAAAGACGCCATTGAAAAGATGAAAGAGAACGTAGTAATTCTGAATTTTGCAAGAGACCTTCTGGTAGACGAGGCAGCTGTAGTAGAGGCAATTGAACAGGGCAAAGTGAAAAAATATGTAACTGATTTTGCGAATCCTACCACAGCAGGAAAAGCCGGTGTTATTTTAACGCCTCATCTTGGCGCGTCCACAGAGGAATCGGAAGATAACTGCGCACGGATGGCAGTCAGAGAAATCCGGGATTATCTGGAGAACGGTAATATCGTCCATTCTGTGAACTATCCAGATTGTAATATGGGCGGTTGTGACAAGGCCGGGCGAGTGGCGATTCTGCATAAGAATATAAAGGGGATGATTGCAAAATACACAGCAGTATTTGGCAATGCGGATATCAACATCGAAGATATGACCAATAAATCCAAAGGCGATTACGCCTATACCTTATTGGATATCGACACACCGGTAACGGCAGAGGTTGTAGGACAGCTGCAGGCAATTACAGGTGTATTAAGAGTACGCGTTGTAAAATAGAAGCAGAGAAAAGGAGAGCAAAATGGCAGATATCAAACCATTTCTGTGTATCCGTCCGGCAGAAGGTAAAGCGGCTGACATAGCTGCTTTACCTTATGACGTTTATAACAGAAAAGAGGCAAAAGCAGAAGTAGAAAAACATCCGGATTCCTTTTTAAAAATTGATCGGGCGGAGACACAATTTGAAGACTCAGTGGATACCTACGATCCGCAGGTATACCAGAGAGCCCATGACATTCTGTGGGATATGATCGGACGGGGAGAGTTTGTACAGGAACAGACGCCCTGTTATTATATTTATGAGCTGACGATGCAGAACCGGGTACAGACCGGGATTGTGGCATGCGCTTCGATTGACGATTATGCAGACGGTGTGATTAAAAAACATGAAAATACGAGAGCGGAAAAAGAAGCGGACAGAATCCGCCATGTGGATACCTGTAATGCCCAGACAGGGCCGATTTTTCTGGCATATCGGGCGGATGCGGTAATTCGTGAGGTCGTACGCCGCGCCAAAGAGACAAAAGCGCTGTATGATTTTACTTCAGAAGACGGGATTCGGCATCGGGTATTTGTGATCAGCCAGCCGGATGAGATTGAAAAAATCCGGAATGCATTTGGCGGAATCGGAGAAGTCTACATAGCGGACGGCCATCACAGGGCAGCTTCTGCGGTAAAGGTTGGTTTTCAGAGAAGAGAACAAAATCCCGCATATACAGGAGAAGAGGAGTTTAATTATTTCCTTTCCGTGCTCTTTCCGGACGAAGAACTAATGATTATGGATTATAACCGGGTTGTAAAGGATCTGGGAACTGATACGCCCGAATCATTTCTGGAAAAGGCGGGCAGGATATTTGAGTTGGAAGAACTAAGCGAGGCAGAGAAACCGCGGGAAAAAGGGCAGATTTCCATGTATCTTGCGGAAAAATGGTACAAACTTACGGTAAAAGAGCAGGATAGAAGCGCAGATCCGGTAGAAGGGCTGGATGTTTCTTTGCTGCAGAATCTGCTGCTGCAGCCGGTGCTTGGGATTTTAGACCCCAAGACAGACGCCAGAATTGATTTTGTAGGAGGAATCCGCGGATTAAAGGAATTGGAGCGAAGAGTGCATGAGGACTGTGCTGTGGCATTTGCCATGTATCCGACATCGATTCAGGAACTTTTTGCGGTGGCGGATGCCGGACGTTTGATGCCGCCGAAGTCCACCTGGTTTGAGCCGAAACTCAGAAGCGGGCTGTGTATACATTCTCTGGAATAAGGAATTGAACTGTATTGGGGGGATCTGGATGGAAGATATTTTTGAAATAACAACAGAAACTAGGACTTTGGAGACCCTGGGGGAAGTGGCGGAACAGATTCAGGAAGTCGATTCCGGTATGATACAGGAATGGCTGCAGAGCCTGCTTCCGGGGCTTCTTGGGTTTGCGCTGCAGATTGCCATGGCGGTTGCCGTTTATGTGATTGGAAGCAGGCTGATTAAAATCTGCCGGAAACTACTGAAAAAATGGCTGGATAAGGCAGAGGCAGATCTGGGTGTAAAACAGTTTTTAGACGCATTGTTAAAGTCGTTTTTGTATTTTGTGCTGGTTGTGATTATTCTGACTTTGTTTGGCGTCACTGCTGCATCTGTCGTAGCTGTGATAGGCTCTGCAGGCCTGGCATTAGGACTTGCCCTGCAGGGGAGCTTGTCAAATTTTGCCGGAGGCGTATTGATTCTGCTTATGAAGCCTTTTCAGGTAGGAGATTACATTAAAGAGGATACCCATGGCAATGAGGGTACCGTGGCAGAAATTTCCATTTTTTATACAAAGCTTTTGACAGTGGATCGGAAATCAATTGTGATTCCCAATGGAACGCTGGCAAACAGCAGCCTGACCAATGTGACGGCAAACAGCAACCGAAGGCTGGAGATGTATTTTGGCATTTCTTATGACGCTGATTTAAAGCTGGCAAAAGAGGTGATACGAAAACAGGTGGAACATGATCCGGATACTTTGATGGGAGAGGAATTTCAGCTCTTTGTATCAGAACTGGCGGCAAGCGAAGTGAAAATTGGTTTTCGTGTCTGGGTAAAGACAGAGGATTTCTGGCCTGTCAAATGGAGGCTGACAGAAAATATTAAGCTTGCGCTTGATGAAAACCAGATTGAAATTCCCTATCAGAAGATTGATCTGCATATGAAACAGTAAAGCGGCTGTGCATAAAAAAGAATGCAGCCGTCCGGCTGCATTCTTTAAGGGGAGAGTTTATGAAAAAGTTTTATTTGCTATCAAATGAAGTAATGAGTGGGGGAACTTCATTTGACAGTATTTAGTATATCCATAATTTGTGTTTATTTAGTGTCTTAAAAATGAAGGCTTTATGAAGAAATTATAAAAAATCGAAAAAGGGGCGGATAACATGAAGTATGTCAAAACATTTGCATTGGCCGTACTGGCCGGGATTGCCATAGGGATCGGAGGAATTGTATATTTGTCACTGGAGAACAAAATAGCCGGCGCACTGATGTTTACGGTAGGGTTGTATACCATCTGTGTCCATGGATTAAATCTGTTCACCGGAAAAGTGGGTTATCTGGCGGAACAGCCGCATTCTTATCTGATGGATCTGCTGTTGATCTGGTGCGGAAATTTCTGCGGTACCTATCTTGCGGCAATTGCAGTTCAGGAAAGCCGGATATTCGGTATTACAGAAAAGGCAGCAGAACTGAGCGCGGTAAAATCAGAAGACGGGCTGCTTAGTTTGCTGCTGCTTGGTATATTCTGTGGATTTTTAATGTTTGTAGCGGTAGATGGCTATAAGTCCTGTAAAAATCCGGTGATTTTATTTATGGGAGTAGCGGCTTTTATTTTGTGCGGTTTTGAGCATTGTATTGCAGATATGTTCTATTTCTCCGCTGCAAATGCCTGGTCTGGCCGGACGCTCCTTGTGATACTGATAATCAGCCTGGGTAATTCCATTGGTGCGCTTTTCATTCCGCTGGTAAAAAAAATACCGCAGGATACATAAAGAAATTCTAAAGTTTTAGAATCCCACGGGCTTAAAAACCATAATTTTCTCCAATTAACAGGACTTTTATGCGTCCCTTTGCGCCGCTTCTGCGAGTGATGACAATCTGATTGCAGATACAGTCGGGAGCTAAACAGTCGCTGCAGGTTCCGGTTTCGGCGCACGGAGTCTGTTTACTCAGACGGATACAGTTCGGCGGTGTTGCCGCATTGCGCACCCGGCTGACTGCTTCTTTGGCAGAATGTACGATTTTATTCATCCCGGCGAGGATAATCACCTGTTTCGGGCCAAAAATCAGCGCTGCCACACGGTTGCCATTGCCGTCGATATTGATCAGTTCTCCGTCGGCTGTGATCGCGTTGCTGCTCATAAAGTAGGCGTCTGCAGAAAAGCTGCGGCGGTAAATATCCTGGATTTCTTCCGGTGATTTTGCCGCGCCACGATCGAGAAGCTGAATGCCTGAATGGGATTTCAGGGCGTCTAACATACCTGTTTCTGCAAGGGTCATCGATCCGCCAAAACTGACCAGAGCATGTTCCGGCAGGAAGGAAAGGGCTTTTTCTACAGCTTCCTTTGCTGTGGGAACGTAATATCCTTCTATTTGCCGTTTGTTCAGATTCCTGGTTACGGTAGCGGCTAGTTTTTCATAGTAGTTTTTCGTTATATCCATTTGCGTCCTCCTGATTGTTTCTGATGTGGTTGTAGTTTCTGTTTGTAACGATTCAGCCTATGGCTGACCATTGTCTGCTGCAATTTTTCTGTCTTTGTAATAATATTGTCTGTCATGTTCATTAATTTCACGTATAACTCTGCAGGGATTGCCGACGGCAACAACATTTGCAGGAATATCCTTTGTCACGATGCTTCCGGCGCCGATTACGGTATTGTCGCCGATGGTAACTCCCGGCATAATAATAGCTCCGGCGCCAATCCAGCAGTTTCTGCCGATATGAACCGGCATATTATACTGGTAGAGCTGTTCCCGAAGCTTTGGCAGAATCGGATGGCCGGCTGTGGCAATTGTGACATTCGGGCCAAGCATTGTATAATCACCGATATAGATATGGGTATCGTCCACACAGGTCAGATGATAATTGGCATATACCATTTTTCCAAAATGGCAGTGATGTCCGCCGAAATTGGCATAGAAAGGAGCTTCAATATAGACGCCTTCGCCGCACTCTCCAAGCATATCTTTAAGCATGGCGCTTCGTTTTTCCGATTCGGAGGGCTTGGTCTGGTTGTATTCACACAGTTTATCCTGGTAAATGACCTGTTCCTTTATAATTTCCTCATCACCTGGAAGATAAAGATCTCCGGTATGCATTTTTTCTTTCATTTCACTCATTCTGTATACCTCCGCAGTTATAATATGTATGTCTTAACAATAACACAGGCTGCAGGTTCTGTAAATAGCAATCAATTCGTTACATTACTGTTACTGGAAAAATGGATGTTTTTATGGTATTCTTGACAGGAGAGAAAAAAGAACTCAGAGAGGAGAGCATAAAGATGAAGGAAGAAAAAAGACAAAAGCAGCAGGAACAAATGGCGCAGGCTAAGCTTCAGATGGAGTACAGAGCGGAAATTTTTGCAGAATATCCGGAGTTGAAGAAATTTGTACAGAGAAAGGAGTTTTGCCTGAAATTTCTGATATTGTTTGGCGCAGTGCTGTATGGAATTAGAGCGATCCTGGTCAGAGGGATAACAGGGGGAGCTGTGGGAGCAATGATTTTTGGGTTTTTCATGGGATACGGTCTGTATTTTATATTTCTTTTGGCCTGTATGTCATATCAGTTTAAGGTGTCTGCATATTCCGGTGTTTTCTGTATCTGTAATTTTATTCTGAATTATATAAGAAGTCTGCAGAAGATTTCCGCATATGGCAATCCGATTGAAATTTTACGGGAAGCATTGCGGCTTAATCCTGCAGTGGCAGTTTTGGATCTGATTCCGTTGGTGTTTTTTGTATTTGTCTGCATCACGGTCTTATGGCTGCTTGCAGTGCCTAAAAACAGACGGTTTGCCATGCAGTATGAGGAGCTGTTAAAGACATGGAATTTATAAAATGGGATCAGAAGATATCTAGAGACCTGCTTTGAGCTGACTGTTGGATTATACTGGTTACTTTTCACATCCACGCCAGTCGCTCCGCTGACTGGCGATGGGCCGATACATAAAGCAAGGGACGGCAGCCCGTCGCATTTCACACCAGATGATACGAAATATTTGCCAAAACCGGCATGGGTGTGAACCAATGTCATGATGCTGGGGTCAAAAGGTCAATTCAAAATATGGCTGTTGTGAAATTGCATTATGAAGAACCGACGGGTACAGCCACTTTGACCGCGGCCTATAATCTTCCCTG
>CAJUPF010000055.1 GCA_910588565.1 uncultured Lachnospiraceae bacterium | reverse complement strand
CTTTCAGCACACCGATTCGGGGCATCTCTCTCTGCTGCATTCCTACGATCGTACCAGTTCAGATGATACCTTCCCTGTTACTCTCAGCTTACTCTTCTCTTCATCGTGTTTGCTTATACAATTAAAAAAAATAATGATTACCTGCCGCAGCAGAACTTGTATTTCTTGCCGCTTCCGCAGGGACAAGGTTCATTGCGCCCTACTTTTCGGCCTACAATTACCGTGCCGGACTTCTTCTGTTCCAGATATAAACGCTTCTTTGTCTCAGCGTCAAAGATATTGTCCCACATCGGCAGCTCGTACAGCCAGTCCGCCTTGGCATCCACCATATTCTTGTATAACTTCTCATTGTCAAAGGCAAGGCTTACTCTTGTATCCTCTTCCATGGTGTCAATGGGGTTGGCCTCAACCAGGCTTTCATTGATTCCATCCAGAAATCCTGCCATTTCCAAAACGCTTAAGCCGTATTTCTCTGCGAGTTCTTTCACAGTGCCCTCTACCTTTTCTTCCGGGTTCGTCAACAGCTTCTCATATACGCCTTTTTCCAAAAGAAAATATCTCTGCCAGAATTTCTGTAATTCCTGCTTATTTGTTTTTTCATTGTAGGCAATCTTCTGCCATTGTTCCAGTAATGCCATCTTTGTACTCCTTCTTTTTGTAAAATGAAAATACTTTTTTTACTATATCATATACCATCTGATTTTTCAAAGACTTTTTCAATTTTTTATAATCACAAAAAAATAAAAAAATTAATATGTATAACTTCTTCTATTTTTACCTATACTATGATTGTTCCCGGTGAGAAAAATCCCCCACCGCTCACCGGGAACACTCTACCAAAGATGCAAGAATACTTATCCTCCCCAGGAAGCCCTGGCATACAACGAGGTATGCCAGGGCTTCCGATTTCTTTCTTACATCTCATTTAGCAGCCCAGTAATACCTTCTTTTTTAAAAATATCTTTGTAATAACCAATTTCATCTGTAATCAAATCGTCAATAACCTGCATTCCCAGCAGTTCCACCGGGGCTTTATCATCAGTCATCCGATAATTTCCCGCCTGATATTCTGTCATCTGCTCTGATATGCGCTCCATCATATCAAAAAGCTCCTGACTGGTAACTTTTTTCCGGTTCGCCGCAAAATTTGACAGTAGTTTTCCGGAGTTTGCCGCAAACAGCACCCGGTTTGTCGAACCGGCAACGTCTACCGTATAGACTTCATCAAATGCGCCCGCTATCGTGTCAGAAAGATATTGATTGATATTTCCTTCCTTGCTTCCCCGCATATTCATATTTACCACCATAACGCCGTCTTCTTTCAAATGTTCCCGCACAAGGGTAAAAAATTCAATCGACGACATCTGAAACGGTATGGTAATATCCTGGTAGGCATCCACCATAATCACATCATACTCCTGATCCACTACATTTAAATAAGCACGTCCGTCATAAGTAACGACTTTTACATCCTCCGGCAGATGAAAATAGTCTTCTGCCAGCTTTGTAATTTTTTCATCAATTTCCACGCCTGTAATCTGCATATGTTCAAAGTACCGCCTGCACTGGGAGGCAAAAGTACCTGTCCCATTGCCCAAAATCAACGTCTGTGTCTGTCTGTCACCGCCGTCAGAGTTATGCCCCTGTTCGCATATACCAGCCATCAGAGGCGCCGCCAGGGCATAGTCATAGTACATTCCTGTCAGGCTGTCGTCTTTTGTCATCATCGACTGCACGCCAAAAAGAACGTTTGTCGAAAGTATTACTTTTTTGTCATCTTCTTTTACCTGCAGATAATTGTATATGGACTCGCCTTCATAGGTCAGATGCTCCTCCCAGAATGCAAAACTGTCAGAATAGCCTGTCACACAGCAGAGCAAGAACACGAGGGCGCCCGCTGCAATCCGTTTTCCTCCTCTTTTTGTCCCTGCAAAATAAAGAATCGTCAGCAACAGAAGAATTCCTGCGAAAATCAGGAAGGTAATGGAAGTTCCCACGGCTGGAATTGTTACAAATGTGGGCAGAAACGTACCCAGAATACTCCCGATTGTATTGGATGCATTTAACATCCCCACTGTTTTGCCGCTGTCGGAAAGGCTGTCCACCGTATATTTGACCAGGGAAGGCGTCACCGTTCCAAGCAGAAACAGCGGAAATACAAAAATCACCATACAAGCCAGAAAACCGGCCCAGATCAGGAAATTACTGTTCACCGTAAAAATCAGCAGAGCAGAAATGCCCAGGATCACATATTTTCCGGCTGCGGGGATCAGGGCAATCCAAATGGCTGCAATTAAAATCCTGCCGTAGAGCTTATCCGGATTGGGATTTTTATCTGCATATCTTCCTCCGTAAATATTGCCAAGAGCCATGGCAATCATAATTGTTCCGATAATAATGGTCCATACAATCTGGGAAGAGCTGAAATAGGGCGCAAGAAGGCGGCTTGCTCCCAGCTCTACGGCCATCACTGACATTCCTGCAAAAAATTCGGTCAGGTACAGGTATCGTTTGTTGGATAGGATTGTTTTTTCTTTCATAGGATCTCCTTTTGTGTTTCGTAATCATTGAGTTCTATTATAGCATTTTACATTTGCAGATCCAACTACTGCCTGATCTTTTTTCAGTTAGAGTGTTTCCGGGGTCCTTTTACGAGTATAGGTATTTGTACGGTGAAGTTGTTGTTTATCAAGAGGGACGCTCAGAGCTGACTGTCAAACCATTACCGGTATATATAAAGTAATTGCCAAAAATACATTCAGAAGTTGCAGGCTATGCACGATAAGTAGTTTCTATTTTCTGTATCTGAATAATTTTTTTGAGTAATATATCTAAAACTGGGTGAGAAGCAAAACAAAATGCATCAGTTGCTGATTAGCATGGAAACGCTTTACATCAGCAGCCGTAGTTTGCTATAATACACAGACAGAAAACGGCGCAGATCGCCAAAAAATGATGTTTTCCAATAAGAGCCAGGAAAGGAGCCAAAGCCCTATGAAAAACGCAAAACGTATCCTTGCCGCTGCAGGTATTATTCTTCTTGTGGGCATGTATGCCGCAACTATAGTATTTGCCTGCATCGACAGCCCGCATACCTATAACAGCTTGAAAATATCGATTGGACTGACAATTCTAATCCCTGTACTGTTATGGATCTATACTGCCATGTACCATTATATCAAGCAGCGCAGAGATGCCAACCAGAATGTATCGAATGGGAAAAATGAATAGCCAAAAAACGGAAGGTTCTGGCGTCTGTCAGTATCTTCCGTTTTTTGTGCCTCATTCAGGATATCAACTTTAGTTTCTACTCCTCTGTTTCACTAACTGCTTCTTCTGTATCTTCTGTTGTATCCTCCAAGTCTTCCAATGTTTTCCCAAATGCCGACGGAAAACTGCCGGACACAAGATACAGCGTATCTTCCCCGCTTTTTGTCAGATAATACTGGCTTGTGATGCTGTTTTGCATTCCAATGGTCAGCGTGCTGCTGCCTTCTGCCGTAGTAACGGTAATCACATTAGCAGGGGTGTCAAATCCATATTCTGACAGCTCTTTGGCCTCTTCTACCGTATCCTCTGCTTCCAGTTCTGCAATTGTATCCGCCATATCTGCAACTGCCGTCTGATTCAGCTGCAACCCTTCATCCTCCTGGGAGATCCAGGTTCCCTCCTCTTTTGCAAAATGCAGGGTTTCCTCTCCGCTCTGATAGGAAAATGTAATAATTTCCTCTGCCTTTATGCCTGCAATATAGGTTTTTGCGGCCTCTGCTTCTTCGCCTGCCTGTTTTTCCTGCCTGTCGTTGTAAATACGCATTCCGCCATAGGCTGCACCAAATACAAGCAGCAGCGCGATAACAACCAGAATCTGCTTTGTCTGTTTCTGCATGTTCTATCCTCCTAACGCTTTCTTCTTTTTACCCAGATAACGATTCCAACTGCCAGAAGCAGTATCGGAAGCAGCGCCATAAGCGAGATGCCCACTAATGTCCCTGTAACTGCTGAAACCATTAACTGAGAATTATCATAGCTTTTTACTGGAATAATAACAGTATCTATGCCATCTGTGCTTACAAACTGGGACAGAGTATCGGAAAACATGCCGGAATTGCTGCCGGACACCATCTGATCCGCATTCTCTGTAAAAATCTCGGAAGAACCATAGACCACCAGCCGTCCCTGTATCTCCCCATCTTCTGTTTTTTCCGCTGAAACCGCTATGGAAAAAGGCCCTTCGCTGTCGCCTTCTTCATATTCATATGTCGTCGCATTTGCCGCATCTGTCTTGGAAACAGCTTTGTCCGAAGTGGTCAGCAGCGCTGTATAGGTAATGGCATCGCTGCTTTTGGGATATGCCACTCCCTGTACAAAAGGCGCAAAGACATAATTGCTGCCAACGGAAGAAGTATAGCCTGTACTGGCAACTTCAGGCAGCAGATAAAACGGGATCTGGTAATAATGGCCGGAATCGCCTTCCGCTACAACACCTTTGACAAGGCTTATCTCATACTCCGCCAGAACCAGGGCAAAGTTCTCCATCTCTCCCTGCGCCTGGTAATTAGCCGCAATAAATACATTTCCGCCGCCCCGCATATAAGCAATGACTTTATCTGCATCGTCTTTGGAAAAATCTGATACAGGCCCGTTGATAAACACCGCCTGCACCTCTTGGGGAATCGCGTCTGTTTCCAGCAAATTGACTGTCTGCAAAGTGACATTCGCCTTTTCCACTGCTTCCGCAAAACTTCCGGAAAGCTCTGTTTCTCCATGTCCGGTCAGCTGATACACCACCGGCATATCTTCGTTGGTGACATACTGTAAGGCGCTGGTAATCTGGCCTTCTCCATCGTAGCCTGTCGTCTGCTGGGAATAAGTGTTATAATCTACCGTAGTCTCATACAGTTCATTATAATCGATCACTTTGGAACTCTCTTTGCAGGTAAGGATCAGGCTTCCCATACTGATAGCTTCATCCGTATACTGCTGATAGAAATTGGGATTTACCGCCGGATCTTTATACTCCACTGTAATATGCGAAGATGAATCTGCATAGCGTTTCAGTGTTTCCGCCACTGTGGCATCGGCGTTTTTCTCGGATACAATTGCGTAAATTGTGACGTCCTTATCTAATCCGCCGAGAAGCTTTTTCGTATCCTCGGTCAGTGAATAGAGTTTGGAAGCTGTCATATCCAATTCCATATATGTGCTGGGCAGCTCCGCCGCAAAGAGATTTACCAGTATGGTAAGAGCTGTGGCAGCTGCGATAAAGCCTGCACTGAATACGCCCAACTTCAGTTTTTTCACACTGACGGTAAACCGCCGTTTCTGAACTGACTGGGAAGCCAGAAACAAAAATAAAGCGGAAACCGTCACATAATATACCATTCCTGTAACAGACAGGCATCCGTCCAGAAACGAATCCAGCGGAGATACCAGATCATAACAGTTCAGAATTTTGGTCAGGATATTTCCTGTCTGGGAAAACAATCCTGTGACACTGCTCATCATATACCCCAAAAACAGGAATACAAAGGTCAGTACGGCTGAAATCACCTGGCTTTCCGTCAGAGAAGACACAAACAGTCCGATGGCAATGCAGGCAAGGCCATAGAGCCAGAACCCCAGAACTGCCGTATAGCTTTCCGCCAGAGATACCGTACCAAAAAGCTGCAGTATCAAGGGCGTCGCAGAAATCACAAACACCGCAATGGTATGTACTGCCGCCATAGCAAAATATTTGGCCAGAATAATTTTTCCCACGGAAACCGGGGACGTTAAGAGCAGCTGATCCGTTTTGCTTTTCTGCTCTTCCGCAAGGCTGCGCATCGTAAGGATTGGAACCGTGATTAAAAAAAGAAACGTAATCGCACTCAGGGAATAAGAAATTTTTGTATAGCCATAATTTAAATTATAAGCAAAAAAATACAATCCATATAACGCCAGAGTCGCCGCAAGATAAAGCCAGCCGATAATATTCTGAAAATAAGCCAAAAATTCCCGTTTTAAAATTGCTTTCATAACTGCACTTCTCCCTTCTTATATATCGCCAGTCGACTCAGAGGCATCCCCGGAGGACACAGAGATATCCCCGGAGAGGGATTCCTGCCTGCTTTGGTCTGTCTCCTGGTTTACCTGATCGGTTAATTCAAGGAAAATATCTTCTAAGGATTTCCCCGCAGATTTCAGTTCCAGAAGCGGTATATCCGCTGCCACCAGTTCCTTTATCAGCTGATTGCGGATATCCGTTCCCTCTTCTGCCATAAAAGCCAGCCGTACCGTATCCTCTTCCGCTCCCGGAGTAATTTCTATCTGTTCCACTGCCCACTGTTCTCTTAAAAGTTCCTCCGCCCGCGCGCCATCTTTCCGTACCAAAAGCTCTAACGTTCTCCCACCGCGTTCCACCTGCTTTAGCAGATGTTCCGTGGTATCGTTTGCCACTAATTTTCCTTTGGAAATAATAAAAATATAGTCGCAGACTTCGCTTACCTCGGAAAGAATATGCGAGCTTAAGATTACGGTATGTTTTTCTCCCAGTTTTTTTATCAGTTCCCGGATTTCAAGGATTTGCTTTGGATCCAGGCCAACCGTCGGCTCATCCAATATAATTACTTCCGGATACCCTAAAACCGCCTGGGCCAGGCCGACTCTTTGACGGTAGCCTTTGGATAGATTCCGAATCAGGCGGTTTTTCATATCAGAAATCATCGTCAGCTCCATCGCTTCCGCAACATACTGCTTTCTAAGCTTTTTTTTCAGCGCTTTCAGTTCCGCCGCAAAATTCAGATATTCTTCCACGCTCATATCCATATACAACGGCGGTATCTCAGGAAGGTAACCAATGCATTTCTTCGCTTCCTCCGGCTGCTTTAAAATATCAAATCCATTGATTTTTACTTCGCCGCCTGTAGCGCCCAGATAACCGGTTACAATATTCATAGTTGTCGATTTGCCTGCCCCGTTCGGCCCTAAGAATCCGTAGATTCTTCCTGGTTCCATAGTTAGGCTTACATCATCTACAGCCATATGATTTCCATATTTTTTTACCAGATGGGAAATTTCAATCAAGATTCTGCTCCTCCTTTTATCTCATCTATACGCCCAAAGCAGACCTGTCTGAATTATTACCCGAAATCTCTTCGTGCCAGTTCCCGGGATGCTGTTTGCCAATTTCAGGCGTACATAATTACCAAATAAAAGAGTATGCTTTGTTTGTGTTTAAAAATAGGTCATTGTGTGAAAAGAATGTGAAATACAAAAAAGGAGCAGCGTCTGCCCCTTTTGAGAATATCATTATAGTTTTTTGCATCTACCTGCTTAATTGGGATTTGCGGTAAATAATATCGTCTCTTCCCGGCCCATTGGATACCATGGTAATCGGATATCCAATCTGTTCCTCTACAAACTCCACATACTTTCTGCAGTTTTCCGGAAGCTCTTCATAATTCCGAATCCCCCGGATATCTTCTTTCCAGCCCGCAAGCTTTGTCAGCACAGGCTTTGCCTGTTCCAGTTTTCCGGTAGTCGGAAATTCTGTTGTCACCTCGCCGTCAATCTCGTAGCCGATGCATACAGGAATCTCCTCCAGATAGCCCAGCACATCCAATACGGTAAAAGCCACATCCGTTGTCCCCTGCAGCCTGCAGCCATATTTGCTTGCCACACAGTCAAACCAGCCCATGCGCCGCGGCCTTCCGGTAGTCGCGCCAAATTCCCCGCCGTCGCCTCCGCGCCTGCGCAGTTCATCTGCTTCTTCACCGAAAATCTCGCTGACAAAAGCGCCCGCTCCTACCGCGGAAGAATATGCCTTGCATACGGTAATAATTTTCTGAATCTCATAGGGCGGAATTCCTGCCCCGATTGCACCATACGCAGCCAGTGTGGATGAAGAAGTAACCATCGGGTAGATTCCATGATCCGGATCCTTTAATGTTCCCAGCTGCCCTTCTAAGAGAATGCCCTTGCCTTCTTTGATCGCTTGATCCAGAAAAAGAGAGACATCGCATACATAAGGAGCAATCATATCCCGGTATTCCCGCATGGTTGCAAGCAATTCCTCCGGATCAAGCAGCGGTTTTTGATAAAGATGCTCCAGTAAGATATTTTTCATCTCACAGGTACGGGTAATCTTATCTTTCAGGCTCTCTTCCTCAAACAGTTCACTGACCTGAAAACCAATTTTTGCATATTTATCGGAATAGAAAGGTGCAATTCCGGACTTGGTAGAGCCAAAGGATCTGCCGCCTAATCTCTCCTCTTCATACTGGTCAAAGAGTATATGATACGGCATCACAATCTGCGCCCTGTCTGACACTAAAATCTTAGGAGCCGGAACATCCCGGTCTGTGATGGATTTGATTTCCGCAATCAGAATCGGAATATTTAACGCTACGCCATTTCCGATAATATTTGTAGTATGATTATAAAACACACCGGAAGGCAGGGTATGGAGTGCAAATTTGCCATAATCATTGACGATGGTATGGCCTGCATTCGCACCGCCCTGAAAGCGGACAATAATATCCGATTCCTTCGCCAGCATATCTGTTATTTTCCCTTTTCCTTCATCTCCCCAGTTTGCGCCAACAACTGCTTTTACCATTCTTGTTTCCTCCTCGTAAAAAACTGTATCTGAACTGTTACGATTCTACATTAGTTCCGGAATCTTCTTTGTGCAGGTAACTGCCAGGGCTTTTGGCCCGATATGGCAGGATACGCTCAAGGACAGTGGATCCAGATGAATCTTATGATCCGGAAATGCCTGCTGCACTTCTGTCCGGAACGCTTCCGCCGCTTCTAGATCATCGGTATAGGCCATGGAAATATACATATCCTTTCCTTCCGGATCATGAAAACGGCTGGCAAGATCATGTTTTACCGCATCGATCATTATGCTTTTGGCCTGTTTGACCGTTCTTGCTTTTGCAAAGGCGTCTAACTTTTCTCCCTGAATCTGAAGTACCGGCTTTAATCGAAGCAGCGTGCCAAGAGCCGCTGCCGCAGGCGTAATCCTGCCGCCCTTCTTCAGATAAGCCAGTGTATCTACCATAATGTAAATCGAGGACTCAAATTTTTCCCTCTCTAAAATCTCTTTGATTTCTGCTGCGGATCTGCCCTGTTTGGCAAGCGCCATCGCATCCAAAATCGATTGTCTCTGGGTAACGGAAATCCGCTGGTTGTTGACAACACAGACTTTGCCGCCGTAATCCTCCGCCAGCATCATCGCTGTCTCACAGGAACTGCTCAGACCGCTTGACATGGGGATATGGACAATTTCTTTATATTCTTTTAAAAGTCCATCCCACAATTCGGTAACACTTCCTACAGACGGCATGGATGTGGAAATATCACAGCCATCTTTCAGCTTTTGATAAAATTGCTCCTGTGTCAGATTGATATCTTCAAAATAAGTTTCACCATCCACAAAAAAGGGCATTGGCAGAATGTGAATGCCAAGCTCTTTCGCTTCCTTTTGTACAATTCCACTATTGCTGTCTGAAATAATCGCAACTTTTCCCATGCAATTCCTCCTGTTACTCTTTTGAAATACGTCTGAAATTCCAGCCGTATCCCTATTGTTTTCCACAACAGACTGATTGTATCACACTTTATTCATGAATGCTACTATAAAAAATACAAAAAACAGCCCTTCCGCAGCAGAAAAAAGTTACATTTCACACCCACGCCAGTTTTGGCGAATTATTTCGTATCATCTGGTGTGAAACGTAACAGAAAAATGCTGCAGTTTCGCCTGCAGCATTTTTTATTGAAGTTTGTTTTTTTACATCATTCCGCCCATTCCTGCGCCGCCTGCAGGCATTGCCGGAGTTTCTTCTTTGATATTGGCAACCGCGGATTCTGTTGTCAGCAGTGTGGAAGCTACGGAAGTCGCATTCTGCAATGCGCTTCTTGTCACTTTCACCGGGTCTAAGATACCCTTTTCTACCATATCGGTATATTCCTCGCTAATTGCATCAAATCCAACGCCTTCTTCTGATTCTTTTACCTTATTGATAATAACGGCGCCTTCTAAACCTGCATTGGCAGCGATATAAAACAGCGGAGATTCCAGAGCTTTTAAAATCACTTTTGCACCGGTCTTTTCATCGCCTTCCAATGTATCTGCAAATTCTGCAACTTTCTTGGAAGCATGGATATAAGCGGAACCGCCGCCTGCGATAATCCCCTCTTCTACAGCTGCCCTGGTAGAATTTAACGCATCCTCCATGCGGAGTTTTGCTTCTTTCATCTCGATTTCAGTTGCAGCGCCTACACGGATTACCGCTACGCCGCCGGATAATTTCGCAAGGCGTTCCTGTAATTTTTCTTTGTCAAATTCAGATGTTGTTTCGTCAATCTGTGCGCGGATCTGGCTGATTCTTGCCTGGATAGCGTCTTTGCCGCCTTCGCCGTCTACAATTACCGTATTCTCTTTCTGTACTTTTACAGATTTTGCTCGGCCTAACTGATCCATTGTGGCGTCTTTTAATTCCAGTCCGACTTCTTCAGAAATCACCTGGCCGCCTGTCAGAATCGCAATGTCTTCTAACATTGCCTTTCTTCTGTCGCCATATCCCGGCGCTTTTACAGCTACTACATTAAATGTGCCGCGCAGTTTGTTTACAATCAAAGTCGTCAGCGCTTCGCCTTCCACGTCTTCTGCAATAATCAGCAGTCTTGCGCCGCTCTGTACTACCTGCTCTAACAGCGGCAGCAGCTCCTGGATATTGGAAATTTTCTTATCTGTAATCAGGATATACGGATCATCCAAAACCGCTTCCATTTTATCCATATCCGTACACATATAAGCGGAAATATAACCACGGTCAAACTGCATACCTTCTACGAGATCCAGCTCTGTCAGCATTGTCTTGGACTCTTCAATCGTAATTACGCCATCGTTGGTCACTTTTTCCATTGCGTCAGATACCAGTGTGCCGACTTCTTCATCACCTGCGGAAATTGCCGCTACCTTTGCAATCTGATCTTTGCCTTTTACTTTCTGGCTCATGTTCTTTAACGCTTCTACCGCAACGTCTGTCGCTTTCTTCATACCCCTTCTGAGTACGATTGGGTTTGCGCCGGCTTCTAAGTTTTTCATGCCTTCATGAACCATAGCCTGTGTCAGAACCGTTGCTGTCGTCGTTCCGTCTCCGGCTACGTCGTTGGTCTTGGTCGCCACTTCTTTTACCAGCTGTGCGCCCATATTTTCAAACGCATCTTCTAATTCAATCTCTTTTGCAATGGTAACGCCGTCGTTTGTAATTAACGGAGCTCCGAACGATTTGTCAAGTACGACATTTCTTCCTTTTGGCCCTAATGTTACTCTTACGGTATTTGCCAGTTTATCCACACCAGCGCCTAACGCTGTTCTTGCTTCTGAAGCGTATTTAATTTCCTTTGCCATGATTTTTTACCTCTTTTCTATCATTCTATTATTCTACAACTGCCAGGATATCGTTCTGTTTTACGATAATATATTCTTCGTCTTCTAATTTTACTTCTGTTCCTGCATATTTGGAATAGATTACTTTCTGTCCTACAGATACCTGCATCTGAATCTCTTTTCCGTCAACCATTCCGCCAGGACCAACTGCAATCACTTCTGCTTCCTGAGGTTTTTCCTGGGATTTGCTTGCTAAAATGATTCCTGATTTCGTTGTTTCTTCTGCTTCTAACTGTTTTAAAACAACTCTGTCTGCTAATGGTACTAATTTCATTTTAAATGCCTCCTTATATATTCTGCTGTTTTAAGTTATTAGCACTCAGTTCTTTTGAGTGCTAACTGATAGACCTATAATATGTTTTGCAATCCGATTCTGCAACCGGGCTTTTATCGTTGCTAACTATAGTATGCTCACATTTCCTCTTTTATTCTCATTTTTTCTCATTTTTTCATATTTTTACCGATTTTTGGCTTTTTAATATTTTTTTTAGAAAATTTATTTTCAGGAATAATTTCGCTTTTCAGAATCCTATTTCCCTCTTCCAATAAAAGCTTTAACGACTTTTTCAAAACCTCTTCATTCTCATGTTCAAGTACGCTGCTGAGTTTAAAAAGTTCAAAAAATTTCTTCAGCTTCATATTGGCAAGATCGTCAATGGTCTGGATTTCTCCTTCTTCTAAGATTTCAAACAGTGTATCTACAAATTCTTCCCGCTGCTCCGTATCCAGCTTTCCAATCCATGCTTTTAACATCTTATCGATTAACACACTCTGCTCCGTCACGGTTTCCAGATGTACCAGGGAATTTCCCAATACCTCCCAGGTCATGGCATCGTGCTGCATCCGTCCGCTGGCGGAGCTTTTGATTACCTGATACGCTTCTTTTCGTTCTAACAGCATTCCTACAATGGAAGACTCCGGTATATAGGTATGGATATTCGGCAGCATAGCCTGATAGACATCCTGTTTCATCATCTCCTCTGTAAAACCCGGCCCGTCATTACTGTAGACGCCCACAATCCGCTTCTGAATCGGCTCTTTACAGTAAACGGACGCATACACAGCAAGATTGCCGCCTTTGGAATGGCCGCCAATACGGACTTTTTTCTGACGGGGAGAAATGGTACGGTTAAGGTATTCCACTGCCTTTAACTGTCCTGGCGTTTCTTCCAGAAAGCTCATATTGAAATTTTCCCGCCAGCCCACAATCGTATTATCTGTTCCGCTAAAGGCTACAAAAATACTCCCGTCATCCAATCGGATCGTCATAGCGCAGAACTGGGACTGTTCTTTCTGATCGATATCATCAATATACCGGCTCAGGGAAATATCCCCAAACCGTTTTGTCTTTGCCATTTCCCGCATCAAAAACGCCGCCACTTTTGTACTGGATACTTTTGCCAAAATCTCTTCCTCTGTGTGACGTTTAAAAAACTCCGCAGAAGCTTCCTTTAATGATATTGCCCGCTCTTCCCCGACAGCCGGTACAATATCCAAAAAATCCACATAGACAAGTTCCGAGAAAATCAGATTGTCCACTTCATTAAATTCCGCCTGTTCAAACAGTAAGTCCCCCCGCCAGAGTAGATAATCCATCATATTTGCCATTGCTTTTTCCTCTTATATCAGCTCAAAATGCTTTAATCCATTGAAAATTCCATCTTCCTTGATATCCGTCGTCACATAATCCGCCGCCGCTTTTGCTTCTTTTGTCGCATTCCCCATGGCGATTCCGTAATTTGCATACCGCAGCATCTCAATATCGTTTTCCCCATCTCCAAATGCATAGGTATGCTCCCGCGGTATGTTTAAATAGCCGCAGACCTGCCGGATTCCGCTGGCTTTGGAAAACCCTTTGGGCACAATTTCCATAACTTTGATTCCATGGCAGATCAGTTCGTATCTTTTGGACAATGCGTTTTGGATTCCTTCTACATCGCCTTTTGTAATATCAATTGAAACTTTATTCGCTTCATAATTTCCCTTGTGATCTTTGATTGTCAAAAATCCATTTCCGAGAATATTCTCCAGATATTCGATATACGGATCGCCGCCAAAAGTCTCCCGATCCGCATAGAGATACCGTTTTCCTTCCAGTATGGCAGGCGTATTATACGTTTGAAAACACTCCAGCAGAAACGTGATTTCTTCCTGGGACAGATTTTTTTCAAATATCAGCTCTCCCTGATACTCAATATGCGTCCCGCAGCCTGCAACAATTCCGTCAAATCCAATATCCTCCAACAATTCTTTTGCACGGATTGCCCCGCGGCTTCTTCCGCTGCAGATAAAGGCATATGTTCCATTCTCACGAAGTCTGTGAATGGCTGTCACTGTACTCTTTGGCACCTGCATACTCCAATCCCAAAGCGTGCCGTCAATGTCAAAAAAAACTGCTTTTCTCATGTTTGTTCTCCTTTTCTGTACTAATACTGTCTTCCGGGCTGTTATGAAATTATGGCGCGAATCTGAACAATTTCAGATCCACGCCATGTTTGTGTTTCTCTGCAGCTGCTGTATGGTTACAGTATTTCATCACGGCTGTCAAAGATGTGATTGCTGGCAATGTATCCCAGACACCAGATCAGACCGGCTACTGTCAGGGAACTGATGCATTTTATAACAGCGATGATCAGCTGCGGCAGTGTCAGGGTTCCGAGCGTATATGCTACGATCGTCTGTTTTACCGGCTTTATCAGCATCACCCAGCCGCCAATATAGATGGCCACAGCCAGACCAAGAAAATAGATGGCTGTAGATAATATAATACGAACGTTGCGACTCATAATCTTTCATCCCTCTCTTTTGATGTTGCATGTGTTAACGAGGATATCATACCACCAAAGGGTGGGGATTTTCAATATCTTCTTTTCAGGATTACACGAACTTTTCTAATGCGGCCTGAACATCCACTTTTTTTAGAATTTGAGAAATTTCTGAGAATTCTGTGGTAAACTATGTTTCAGACAATCCTTTACATAAAAAATGGAGGCCGCCGAATATGAGCAAAAAAATATTAATTGCAGATGATGAAAAAGGTCTTGTGGATATGCTCAAAAGCTATTTTGAACTGCAGTCCTATCAGGTTTATACCGCTTACAACGGCGAAGAAGCGCTAAAGCAGGCCGCCTGCAGCCCCGACCTTATTCTGCTGGATATCAATATGCCGGGTATTGATGGAATGACTGTCTGTGAAAAAATCCGGGATTATATCGCCTGTCCGATTTTATTTCTTACCGCACGCATCGAGACTTCTGATAAAATTCAGGGATTTACAGCCGGTGCGGATGACTATATTGTAAAACCCTTTGATATCGATGAACTGGGAGCCAGAGTTTCTGCCCATCTGCGCCGCCAGAACCGGACAAAAGAATCGTCTGTCCTGCGCTTTTTCTCTGACATGGTAATCGATTATTCCAGGCATACCATATCGATTGGCGGAACGGATATTGCCCTCTCCCGAAAGGAATTTGCCATTACCGAGCTGCTTTCCCTGAATGCCGGACAGGTCTTTGACCGCGAACGCATCTACGATATTGTCTGGGGCTTAGAAGGGGATGGCAGCAGTGATACCATTATGGAACATATCCGGAAAATACGAAATAAATTCGCCGCCGCTTCTTCGCATAACTATATCGAAACCGTCTGGGGGGTGGGATATCGATGGAACGGATAACACATATGCATCTGAAAAAAGCCCTGTTTACTATAGCATTTATCAATCTTTCCCTGGCGCTTGTTCTTTCCGCTGCCGCATTCCTTCTGTGCGGCAGGCTAAGCATATCTGCTGCACCGCAGGAGAGTATTACTATCCAGGGTCCCTCTGCAGAAATTACGACAAATACGCCTCCAAAGGGCTCCGCACAGGAACAGATCACCACCAACCTGTTCTCTACCCTGCAGTTTCTTCTGCCTGTGCTTATTTTTACAGCCGCCCTGCTTGCAACAGCTTCTTTCTTCTATCGCCTGAAACTGCAGAAACCGCTTACCACTCTGATGCAGGGAGCCGAGCATATTATCAAAAACAATCTGGATTTTACAGTGCAGTCTGAAACGGCGGATGAGTTCGGACAGCTTTGTACGGCTTTTGAAACTATGCGGCAGTCACTTTTGAAAAACAACCGGGAACTCTGGAAACAGGCGGAAGAACGGAAACGCTTAAACGCCGCTTTTTCCCATGAATTAAGAAACCCGCTTACCGTCCTGAAAGGTTCCGTAAAAATGGCCAGACAGTGCGCCGGAAAGCAGAATACGCAGACTGCGACGCTTTTTGAGCATCTAAACCGCATGGAAACCTATGTCAGCCGGATCGAACGGTATGTGGAAACGATGAGCAGCGTCCAGCGCTTAGAGCAGATACAGATAAAAAAGAAGACCCTCCGTTATGATACACTTGCAGAAGAATTAAAACAGGCGCTGCATTTTATAGAAAAAGACTGCAGCCGGCAGCTCACCTTCAGCTGCATGGAACCTGTAACAGAAACCCCTGCAAAAACCATTCTGTTAGACACACAGCTTCTGTTTCAGATCGCGGAAAATCTGGTATCCAATGCTCTGCGTTTTGCACAGAAAACTGTTTCGGTTCATCTTTCCTGCTCCGGCGGTCTGCTGCTGTTAGAAGTTACGGATGACGGCAGCGGTTTTCCGGAAAAACTTTTAAAAAACGGGATACAGCCTTTTGGAAAATGCTGTGAAGATACGGAACATTTTGGCATGGGCCTGTACATCTGCAGCCTGCTCTGTCAAAAGCATGGCGGACACCTGCGCATTCAAAATGTCCCCGGCGGAGCATCCGCCTGCGCAGTTTTTTGCGTATCCTGACTGTTCTAATTTTATTCTTGAATGATGCCATCTGCAAAAACTCTCCAAATTTTGAGGTTTTCTTGAGATCTCACCCGTATACTTCCCTTATCAAACGATAAGGAGGAGTATACATTAATGGATATTTTTATCAATGACATTTCAAAAATCTATGGTTCGGGAGAAAGCCAGGTAACTGCGCTCTCCCACGCCTCCATGACAATTCACGCAGGCGATTTTATTTCAATTATGGGGCCTTCCGGCAGCGGAAAAAGCACCCTGCTTCATATTATCAGCGGACTTGACACGCCCTCTATGGGCCAGGTGCTTTATGGAGATACCGACATCCATACGGGCAGCGATAAAAAACTGTCTGCTTTTCGCCGCCAAAACATCGGTTTTATTTTCCAGCAGTTTCATCTGCTCCCGGTCTTAAGCACCCGTGAAAATATTATCATGCCCCTGCTGCTGGATAAAAAACAGCCCGATGAAGCTTATATTCAGGAAATCACTTCTCTTCTGGGCCTGACTGGCCGGATAAACCATCTGCCGCATGAGCTTTCCGGCGGACAGCAGCAGCGCGTGGCAATTGCCCGTTCCCTGATTGCAAAACCAAATGTACTCTTTGCCGACGAGCCAACAGGAAACCTGGATTCCAAAAACGGCAGTGAAGTTATGAAACTGCTGTGCAGTATCCATGAAAACTTGCATCAAACCCTGGTGGTAATTACCCATGATCCGCATATTGCAAAGATGGCGGAACGCCGTTTTACCATTGTTGACGGCATACTTTCGGAGGTGATGGCAAAATGAAATCATATCGGACGCTTGCATGGAGAGAATTAAAAGAACAAAAAGTAACGGCAGTCCTGATTCTGGTCGCTGTCATCCTGTCTTCCATTATGACAACTGCAGCCGGAGAATCCATTGGCATCTTACAGTCCATGCGCAGGGAACAGGCTGCCGGATTAAACGGAGACCGCTACGCCACCTTTCATCAATTAAGCAAAGAACAGGCCAAATCCCTAAAGAACGACAACCGTCTGTATGATGTCGGAGATATGCTCACGCTTGGCTCCACTGAATTAAAAAACAGCGGTTTAACGCTGTTCCTGCGGGAATGCGACGCGGCTTCCCTTGCTATGTTCCCGTCAACTTTTACCATAAAGAACGGGCGTCTGCCGGAAAAAGAAGATGAAATCGCACTGTCGGAAGACGCTTTAACTTACCTGAATCCTAATGCCTCTATTGGAGACAGCATCTCCTTAGATCTTTCCATTGGACGTATGGACGGCTCGATCCCTTCCTACGAATATACTGCCGCATTCCGGCTGACAGGCATTTTGGAAAACAATTATCTGGGCTATTCCTCAGGAACTGTTGAAGGAATTGCCGGAACCGGCGCTTCCGCGCATTTGCTGCCCAAAGACTATCTGCTGTATTCCACCTCTTTTAAAACACACAGCAAAACACAGTTTCAGGACATCGTAACAGAGCTGATGGAGCAATGGAACATACCGGAAACAGATGTACAGTATAACTGGGTGCTGCTTGACGCAATTGGGATCTCCTATGAGGGAGCCGGAAGTTCTGACACAGATACCGGATTTTCCTTCCTGGCGTTTGCCTGCATACTGGTCTGCGCGCTGGTACTGCTTGCGGCAGGCCTGGTGATTTACAATATTTTAAAAATCTCCATTACCAAACGCATTCAGACCTACGGCACGCTGCGTGCCCTGGGCAGTGAGCGGGGGCAGATCTACCGCCTTGTTTCCCTACAGATGCTGATTCTCTGCGGAATTGGAATACCAATCGGGCTGCTCTTTGGACTTCTCTCTGCAAAAGGTATCCTCACTGCCTCAACCGGTATTTTAAACCCGGAATTGTTTCTGGCGGACAGCACAGAACGCTTAAATCAGACCATTGCCTCTGCGGATATGGGGCATCTTCCGCTTTTGCTTTTAAGCGTTGTAATAACTTTGCTGTTTGCCGCAGCCGCAGTCTTTCCGGCAGCCCGCTATGCCTCCTGCGTTTCTCCGACTGTGGCCATGCATGGGCAGCCTGTCAGAATCAAACGGCGTATAAGCCCTTTGGGGCATACCTTAAAAATCCGAAGATTTGAAGCCTGGTATGCAAGGCTGAATTTAAAACGCAGCAAAAGCCGGACTGTTATTACCATGCTGTCACTGGTTATGAGCATCACCGTGTTTGTCGCCCTGCATAGCTTTACCGGCATACTTGACGCCAGCAGAGCAGTTTCTGATCTGGCTCCTGGAGACTATGCCGTCACCAATGAAACCATGGGAATCCCGGCAGAAGCCATAGAGGAGCTGCGCTCACACAAAGCAGTGAAGCAGCTGTCCACTACAAAGCTGACAATCTATTCGCCGGAAGAAGCAATGCCATTTCAGATGGATTTTTCCACCCAGTCCCATGAAACACTGCAGATTGCAAGTATAGACGAGCAGCGGCTAAGCACGTATCTGCCGGGTTTAACCGAGCAGGAACTGGAAGAACTGAGAACAGGCGCTGCCTGTCTGGTAAAAAATCCCACAGCTTTTTCCTACGGCGATACAGAAGTTCCATTTACCAGCCTGAAAGCCGGGGACACCATTACCGTTGGCAGGTTCCAGATGCGTATCATCGGACTTGCAGATAATCCTGTTACCATCAACAACGATGGGTTTATCAACGGTATTCAGCTTATAGTAAACGAAACCATTTACCATGAACTGACAGGAAGCGATACGTATCAGGAAGCCTATCCGCTTCTAAAAGAAGATGCGGACACAGAGTCCCTGGAACAATGGCTGACAGACTGGTCCAAAAACATCCCAGGAACTCACTGGCTCTCTTACCGCCAGTCCGAAGAACAGATGGCGGAAAGCTTTGCACAGACCAAACTGCTCTGCTGGATATTCATAGCCTTTATCGGAATCATCGGGATATTAAATATTATCAATACGGTTTACAGTAATATCCATACCCGCGTCACCGAAATCGGTATGCAAAGAGCGCTTGGCATGAGCAGAAAAAGCCTGTATCAGACCTTTCTCTGGGAAGGGGCATATTATGGCATATTTGCCACTCTCTTTGGCGCCATACTGGGATATTTCTGCTCTGTATTTATCGAGGCGGCGCGTTCAGACAAACTGCAGCTTGTGCCGGTTCCGTTTTCTTCTATCGGCATGGCAGCCCTGTGTTCTATCACCGCCTGCCTGCTGGCAACCGCAATTCCGCTGCGTGCAATTGCAAAACTAAATATTGTAGAATCCATAGAAACGGCAGAACAATAGCTTAGCTCTATGCCAGGCCGGACAGCATCCCAATCATCCTCACCACAAACGCCGCGATCCAGGCAACCGCACATTGCCCGAATATAACGCCTGCTGCCCATTTTGCGCCAAGCTCCCGCTTTACCGAAGCAATCGCCGCCACACAGGGCGTATAAAGCAGGCAGAACACCAGCAGGCTTGCCGTTGCAAGCGGCGTAACCGCGCCAAGCAGCGCGTCTGTTGTCCCAAAGAGCACAGAGAGTGTAGAAACGACGCTTTCCTTTGCCATAAATCCGGTAATCAGCGCCGTAGAAATCCTCCAGTCCCCAAGTCCTAAGGGCGAAAGAACAGGCGTTATCAATCCGGCTGCTGCAGCCAGCATACTGTCATGCGAATTGTCCACAATATTTAACCGGAAGTCAAACGTCTGTAAAAACCAGATCACAATTGTTGCGACAAAGATAATCGTAAATGCCCGCTGCAGAAAATCCTTTGCTTTATCCCAAAGCAGATGGCCTACATTTTTGGCTCCCGGCATACGATAATTGGGCAGTTCCATTACGAAAGGAACTGCCTCTCCTTTAAACGCCGTTCCTTTTAACAGAAACGCCATTCCAATTCCAAGGACAATGCCCAGCAGATACAGCGTAATCATAATCAGCGCACCGTGCTTAGGGAAAAATACCGCGGTAAAAAATCCATAAATCGGCACTTTTGCGGAACAGCTCATAAACGGCGTCAGTAAAATCGTCATTTTTCGATCCCGCTCCGATGGAAGCGTCCGGGTCGCCATCACGCCCGGCACCGTACAGCCAAATCCAATCAGCATTGGCACAATACTTCTGCCAGACAAACCGATTTTACGCAATAGTTTATCCATCACAAATGCTACTCTGGCAATATAACCGCTGTCTTCCATCAGCGATAAAAAGAAAAACAAA
>CAJUPF010000054.1 GCA_910588565.1 uncultured Lachnospiraceae bacterium | reverse complement strand
ATGGGCTGGATGCGTTACAGTTTGCGGCCGGGTTAGGCCGTGAACTGTAACAAAACAAAATATTACATCAGAATCCGAACATATAAAACAGTAAACAAAGCAACCGGAATATGATATAATCAGATACGGCAGAAAAGCTGTTCGATTGTTTGTCATTGGATACAGACAAAAGTGACAGTATAAATTAAATATAGATAAAGGAGCAGAGCAGGATGTGCTGTATGAAAACAAGAGAAGAAGCGCTGGCATATGGCCTGTCTTTTCCGGATACCTATCAGGAAGCGCCGTTTCATGATGAAAACTGGCAGCTGGTAAGGGTAAAAGGAAGCAGAAAGGCGTTTCTCTGGACCTACGAAAGGAATGGGTTTATCAATCTGAATGTAAAAGTAGCTCCAGAGTGGAGAGAGTTCTGGCGGAATGCCTATTCGTCTGTTATAGCAGGCTGGCATCAGAATAAGGAACATTGGAATACGATTATTTTAGACGGGACAATTCCGGATAAGGATATCCGGCGGATGATAGCAGAAAGCTATGATCTTGTCACAGATTCCCCGTCTAAGCGGATTTATGAGGCAGTAAAGAAAATTCCCAGAGGCAAGGTTGCGACGTATGGACAGGTGGCTGCGCTGGCCGGAGATAAGAAGATGGCAAGGGCTGTCGGGAATGCGCTGCATAAGAATCCGGACCCGGACGCAATTCCCTGCTACCGGGTGGTAAATGCAAAAGGAGAGCTTGCCGGGGAATTTGCGTTTGGCGGAGAAGGCGCCCAGGCTAAATTGCTGGAAGCGGATGGGATAGAAGTTGTCAATGGAACAGTGGATTTGGCGAAATATGGAATGAAGTGACAGCAATTACGGACTGTCAGGAATGGAAGTTATCTGTAAGAATCAGATAAATTCGTTTCCTGGCAGTTTTTTGTGCTGCCGGATGTGTTTGGAAGCTCTCGTATAAAAGATTTTGGAATGGCTTGTGTTGAAAAAATATGTATAAGATTAAAATATTGCTATAAGCGTAAGATACTACTCTTTTCAGAAAGGAAATTGTGCATATAATATAAATTATATACTAAAATTTGCGCATTTTTTGTGAATTATCCTATGATCAAATTTATTATAAGGATAAAATGAAGAGTGTCGGAGGAAGGAGGTTTTTGAAAAGGAGATTCAAAAAAGGAGCGGCCGTCTGTGATTATAGAACACAGATAGCAGCGGAGTACCCGGCAAGGCTGGGAAAAATACGAAGGAAAAGGGAGGATAACGAATGAAACGAAAAATATTGGCATGGGCGCTTAGTTTAGCTATGGTTTTTTCTGTAATACCAGCGGCGCCAATTGGGGCAGAGGAAACGTCTGCATCAGCACAGTCTGACAGGGAGATAGCTGCCGTATCGGATGATCCGGCGGTTGCTTCGCCAGTAGAGCCAACCGATTATGGACTGACAGCAGCGGTTACATCGGATTATACAGCGCCTTGGGAGAAGCTGGATGGAATCAAGAGTGACTGGGAACCTGAAGCCTCTAATAGCGGAACGGGGAAAGGATGGGGGAACTGGAAGCCCCAGGCTGAAGGCAGTGAACACTGGGTACAGTATGACTGGAGCGAAGCGGTTACTGTGAACCAGATGTGGATTTACTGGTATGATGACGGCGGAAATACAAAGATTCCAGGCACGCTGAAAGTGCAGTACCGCGGCAGTGCGGATGAGGAGTGGACGGATGCTTCTATGATCAGTAATTATGCAGACGCACAGGAGATTGATCAGTATAATGTGATTGATATACAAGAAATTACCGCCAAATCCATCCGCCTTCTGATGACGATACGGACTGGCGCACAGGCAATGGGTATCTACCGCTGGAAGGTGATGAATGGAGAGACTCAGGCAGATAAACTTAAGGGAGTTACAATCAATGGAAGCAGCAGTATCGGAGAGGGTAAAGAAAAAGATTATTCGGCGGCCGTCGTACCCAGTACAGCAGCTGCAGGAGTCACATATGCGTGGTCTGTAGAACCCTCGGATATAGCAGCGATTCAGGGAGATGCTTCGGGCAGTTCTGTAAAAGTAAAAGCGTTAAAAGCGGGTAAGGCTACTTTGAAGTTAACTGCCAGCAAAGACGGGAAAACTGTTGAGAGTACACGTGTAATCCAGGTGGAAGGCGTGGAAAGCATAGACACCTACAAAACATCTACAGCTGCAGGCGTTGCGCCGATTCTTCCGGATTCTGTTGTTGCCAACGGGCTGATATTCGACGATCCGACGCCGTCTCTGAAGACAGAGAACAATAACGTTGATCTGGGAGAAACGTTTGAGTCTAAGTTGATCCCGGTTACATGGGATGCGGTAGATCCGGCAGAGTATGCGCAGGATAAGATTGGAAAGACCTTTACGGTAACAGGAAAAGCGGCCTATGAAGGTAAGGAATTTGACGCTGCGGCAGAGATTACGGTGAAGGAGCCTGCAGCGGCTGCAGAATCCAACCGCCAGGTTACATTTGAAAACGTGCAGTTAAACGATGCGTTCTGGGCGCCAAAGCAGGAAACCAATGCGCTTGTTTCTCTGGACAAGGCGATTCTGGAAATCAGTAAGCCATCTGGCGGAGAACCTAACTTTGACAACGCAATTAAAAAACTAAACGGCGAAGAGTATGAGGCGTTTAGTGGATTCGTATTCCAGGATTCTGATATTTATAAGAGTATTGAAGCGATTTCCTATACGCTTTCTGCAACTCAGAACGATACAGGAGAAGAGATTGAAGCGCAGAGGGCAAAACTTCAAAGTACTTTAAACAGCTGGATTGAAAAGATCGAAAAGGTTCAGTATGCGGACGGCTATATTGATACGTTCTTTACATTGCGGAGTACCACATATGCCGGAGGAGAATCTACAGGAACACACCGCTGGAAGAATTTCTCCAATCATGAAATGTACAATGCGGGCCATTTTCTGGAGGCAGTTGTAGCGTATACGCGTTATACGGAAGGTATCGGCAAGCCGGATTACAGGCTGTATGTTGCAGGCAAGCGTTTTGCGGATCATATTGTTTCCCTGTTCGGAGAGAACGGCGCCCGTCATGAGGTTCCTGGACATGAGGAAATCGAGCTGGCATTGGTGAAATTTGGAAAACTGGCAGAAGAATACGAAGGTGCAGGCGCAGGAGATAATTACTATAAGACTGCAAAGATCTTTATCGACAGGCGTGGAGAAGTGGAATATGATGAAGAAACTGACGAAATAACCAGTAATCCCAGAGACAGCGGATATTATGGACATACCTATTCTCAGGATAAGACACCGTTTGTAGAAGAAACAAACGCAAAAGGACATTCAGTCCGCGCAGGCTATTTCTATGCGGGCGTTACGGATGTGGCGACGACGTTAGAGGAAAATAATACAGACCGGAAAGCATATTTAAACAGCCTTGACAAAATCTGGGATTCTGTAACCAATAAGAAGACCTATATCACAGGCGGAATCGGAACGACAGCGCCCAGCAGTGATTCAGAAGGATTTGGCGATGATTATGTTCTGCCCAATG
This sequence comes from uncultured Lachnospiraceae bacterium, assembly GCA_910588565.1. GTDB lineage: Bacteria > Bacillota > Clostridia > Lachnospirales > Lachnospiraceae > Roseburia_B. Next base: position 17,305 of record CAJUPF010000054.1, on the reverse strand, counting down.
ATCAGTCCTACTGTGAAATCTGCGCAGCGATTTCCATGGCGAACTGGAATCAGAGGATGAACCTGTTATACGAAGACGGCAAGTATGCAGACAGCGTGGAAAAGGCTCTGTATAACGCGATTCTGGTAGGTACAAACCTGGATGGTAACCGTTTTTATTACAGCACTTTGCTGGAAGCAAAGAATGGCAACTGGCGTTCTGAATGGTTTTCATGCGCCTGCTGCCCGCCAAACCTGATGCGGACGCTTGCCGCGTTAAGCGGGTATATGTATACCGTACATAATGACAATCTGTTTGTAAATATGTATGTTGGAAGCAATGGAACAACAACCATCAATGGAACCTCTGTAGATGTTGCGCAGAAAACCAACTATCCTTGGGATGGCAATGTAGAACTGACCGTTAATCCAAAACAGTCCAAAGCATTTAATCTGAAAGTACGGATTCCAGGCTGGGTTGCGGAACAGACAAACAAAACTGTTACAATCAAAGTAAACGGAGAAACAGTAAATGCTGCTGTTGAAAAAGGCTATGCAACGATTAGCCGGACATGGGCAAAAGATGATAAGGTTACGATTGAAATCCCGATGGAGATTAGAAAGACAGAAGCGGATCCAAACGTTACAACAAATGACGGCAGAATTGCACTGCAGAGAGGGCCTATTGTATATTCTCTGGAAAAAGCAGGGAACGCACAGCTGAATCCGGAAATTAAGGACTTTGATCCGTTAAAGATCGTGATTCCAAGAAATGCAAAACTGAAAGCGGACTACAATGAAGAGCTGCTGAAAGGCGTTGTAGAGATCACAGGCGATGCGAAGTACAGCATGTATGGCGAGCTTTTACCGATTAAGATCCAAGCAGTTCCTTACTATGCATGGAATAACCGCGGAGATGACGCAGATTATACGCCGGGCAATGTTGACAGGACATCTTCTAAGATGTTGATCTGGACTATGGCTGATAAAGCGCAGACCAGCACGGTTGTCGGTGCGGCGGATGATGCAGGCCCAAGTGCAAAAGTAACGTCAGATAAGACTTACAGCGGTGCGAGGATTGAGGGCGTCCATGACAGCACATTTGAGCCTTCGTCTTCCTCTCTGGGCAATGGCCTTGGATGGAGTAACTGGACCGTGCCAAGAGACGATACGCCGCACTATCTGCAGTATACCTGGAACGAAGCGATTACTACAAAGCAGATGCAGATATACTGGTATGAGAATTATCCGTGGGATCGAAAACCGGGTACATTGAAGATTCAGTATCAGGATGCGAGCGGCAACTGGCAGGATGCAACAATGCGGACAGAATACAAGGGCGTTGCAGATAAGCTGAATCAGTACAATACGATTGATATCGATGAGATTACCACAAAGGCGATCCGTCTGGTTATGACGGTAAATCTGGAAGATGAGAATACACAGTCTATTGGGGTATACCGCTGGAAGGTAATGTTAGATAAAGCAAGTGTCGCTCAAAACGTTATAAATATGATCAATGCAATTGGAACAGTAGAGGCAACAGAAGACAGCCGGAAGCTGATTTATGATGCGCGTATGGCATATGAATCCTTGTCAGATGAATTAAAGGCAATGGTGACGAATGTGGATATACTTACCGCTGCAGAGAAGAGCTTTGCAAAAGCCAGCGCAGATGCGGCAAAGGCAGCTATAGATCTGATTGAAAAGATTGGTACGGTAGACGACACAGATGCATGCCATAACAGGATTCTAGATGCACGTAAGGCATATAATGCATTGAATATATTCCAGAGAGCTGCGGTAAGCAATTACGATGTTCTTGTTGCAGCAGAAGAAAAGTACGAAGAACTTATCGGCACAAAGCCTAGCCTTACGGATATCTCCAAAGCAACAGTAGCGGCAATTCCGAATCAGAAATATACCGGAACAGCGCTGACGCCTGCAGTAACGGTTACGTATGGCGGAAAAACACTGGTGAAAGATACCGATTATAAGGTAAGCTACAGCAACAATATAAATGTCGGAACAGCAACCGTAACAATCACCGGAATCGGAAGCTATACGGGAACACTTACGGCTGCTTTTAAGATTGAAGCACAGGGCGGCGGAACCCAGACGATTGTGGATATCGCAGCGGCAAAAGCAGCGGCAATCTCCGATCAGAAATTCACCGGAAAAGCCCTGACTCCTGCAGTAACTGTAACCTATAACGGAAAGGCATTAGTAAAAGATACGGACTATACGGTAGCTTACAGCAATAATAAGAATATCGGAACAGCGACCGTGACAATTACTGGAACAGGAAATTATAAGGGAACGCTTACCACAACCTTTAAGATTATAGTAAAGAAAAATGCGTCCTATACCGTAGGAAATTACAAGTATAAGATCACCAATGCCAATACCAGCGGCAAAGGCACTGTAACGCTGACAGGCGTAAAGAACAAGTCCACAAAGAATAAGCTGACAAAGATTACCGTTGCTGATTCCGTAAAGATTGGAGGTAAGAGCTTTGCAATCACTGTGATTGGCAAGAGCGCATTCTCAGGATGCAAAAAAGCAGCAAGCGCGACAATCGGAAAGAAAGTAACCAAGATTGAGACAAAAGCGTTTGAAAAGTGCAGTAAGTTAAAGAAGATTACAATTAAAGCAACCAATCTGAAATCGGTTGGAAAGAACGCATTCAAAGGCATTCATAAAAATGCCAAGATCACAGTTCCTAAGAGCAAGCTGAATAAATATAAGAAGCTGCTGAAATCAAAGGGACAGAAGAAGAGCGTGAAAATCCAGAAATAAGGTGATTTCCTGAACGCTGTCTGGCAATGAAAAAGAGAGCAGCCATAGTTTTAAACTGTGGCTGCTTTTTTTGGGGGAAAACTTATATTTGCAAATTAGATGTCTAACTCTGGCGGAACATCAATCTCGTCCGATACGTACTTGCCGTTTTTCTTCCTCTGGCGTACGCATTCGGTCAGCAGATATTCTATTTGCCCGTTGATGGAGCGAAAGTCATCTTCCGCCCAGGCTGCAATGGCGTCATAAAGCTTTGGAGACAGCCGGAGAGGAACTTGTTTTTTCTTGTTATCTGCCATATTTAATAGAGACTGCCCGAATTAACGACAGGCTGTGCATCATGATTGCCGCAGAGAACCACAAGCAGATTGGAAACCATTGCAGCCTTTCGCTCCTCATCCAATTCTACAATATGTTTCTCATTCAAACGGTCTAACGCCATCTCTACCATGCCTACGGCCCCATCTACAATCATTTTTCTTGCGTCAATCACAGCGGAAGCCTGCTGCCTTTGCAGCATGACGGCTGCGATTTCCGGTGCGTATGCCAGGTAGGTGATCCGGGCTTCAATGATTTCGAGCCCGGCTTCTGTTACCTTGTCCTGGATTTCATTTTTGATCCGGGTCGCTACGGTTTCACTGGAGCCTCTGAGGCTTCCTTCATCTGCAATGCCATCTCCGGTCGTATCGACATTTGGCGCCACATCATAGGGATACAGCCGTACAATATTCCGCAGGGCGCTGTCACACTGCAAGGATAAAAATTCTTTATAATTATCCACATTAAATACTGCTTTTGCCGTATTGGCAATGCGCCAGGTAACAGCGATTCCAATTTCTACCGGGTTTCCGAGGCAGTCGTTGATTTTCTGGCGGCTGTTGTTCAGTGTCATGATTTTTAGGGAGAGCTTTTTTGTCGGAGCTTCTAATTCCATTCCCTCTGCCGATTTCTTTGTTCTGACGTCTCCGCTTTGGCTTAGTTTTGTCTTGGAGGCCGGATTAACGGCGGAACAGAACGGGTTGACAAAATAGAATCCCGGCTCTTTCAGCGTCCCGATGTATTTTCCAAACAGTGTGAGTACCAGGGCTTCCTGCGGTTTTAAAACCTTAAGTCCTGGCCAAAGCAGCCATGTGATGCACAGCAGGGTTAGGCAAATGGAAAATAAAGCGGGATTTTTCCCTTCTTCCAGAAGCATACTTCCATAAATCGTTCCCGCAATTGCGGCGGCATAAATCAATATAGACAATAATAAGACCGCCATGCCGTTTTTCCTGGTTGTTAAAATTTTTTCTTTCATAAAAAACAACTCCTTTCACTGTATCCCGCAAGGGAAATCTTTTTGATATCAAAATAATATCATATAAATATCAGTATGGCAAGAGAAAATTTCTTGAATCTATGATTTAGAAATGATAAGATGGTAGCAGTTGGTATAGAAACGGAACGGTTTGGGTATAGCTGCGGCAGAATGATTTTTCATGAGGGTTGAGATGGAACACAATTTGTTTATACGGAATATTGAAATAGACTGGAAGCGCATTTCGCAGGACAGCTATTTGCGGGAAATCGAGGCAATCCAGGGAGTGCAGTCGATTCCTTTGGCTTGTCCGGTTACTTTTTTTGTTGGAGAAAACGGTACAGGGAAATCGACGTTGTTAGAAGCTGTGGCCGTTGCTTATGGCTTTAATCCGGAAGGCGGAACAAAAAATTACAGCTTTTCTACTTATGATTCTCATTCTGAGCTCTGCGACGCGGTTACGCTGGGAAGGGGATATCGTAAATGCCGGACGGGATATTTTCTGCGGGCGGAGAGTTTTTATAATGTAGCGACCAAAGAGATGGAGTATGTGGATGTAAAGCATCCCTCTATGAAACTGCATGAAAAATCACATGGGGAAAGTTTTTTTGCAATTGCGCAGAACTATCTGAAAGCGGACGGAATATACATCCTTGATGAGCCGGAGGCAGCTCTTTCGCCGCAGAGGCAGTTGTCGCTGCTGCTTGAGGTATACCGGCTTTCCGGACAGGGAGCCCAGTTTCTGATTGCCAGCCATTCTCCGATTTTACTGGGACTGCCGGGAGCGGAAATTTTATCCTTTGACAAAGGAAGGCTGCATACAGTTTCATATGAAGAAACGGACAGTTATCAGGTGATGGAGATGTTTATCAATAACCGGGATTATATGTTAAAGCGGCTGTTGGATGAGTGACAGAAAGGCGGATAAGAAAAGAATATTAGAGTACGATGGACCAGAAAGGAATTGTTTATGGAATTATATGGAACGATAGGGCCGGCCTGTGAAACGATAGAAACCCTGACCCGTATGTTTCGGGCAGGCATGACGGGAATCCGGCTGAATGCATCGCATAGTTCTTTAGAGGAGGCAAAAGAGTGGATTGCGCATATCCATGCCGCAGCCAAGCTGGCAGGAAGAACGCCGCAGTTGCTGATTGATTTGCAGGGGCCGGAACAGAGAATCGGAAACTTTGCGCAGCAGCCGGAAGGCATTATGTTACAGGAAGGAGAGACTGTCTGCCTGGGTATTTCATCAGATGAGCCGGTTATTCCGATCTCGCGGGAGTTGTTTCCTTATATTGCCAGCGGACAGATTATTTTGCTGGACGACGGGAAAATTCTGTTAACAGCGGAAGATATTCAAAAAGAGCGGATTCGCTGTACCGTATGCAGAGGAGGCCTTTTGCAGCCCAAAAAGAGCATCGCCCTGCCTGGAATTGAAGTGGATCATCCGACTTTATCCCTGGAAGACAGGACGAATATCTCCCTTGCGGCAAAATACGGCGTTACAGGCGTTATGCTTCCTTTTGTGCGGGGAAGCCGGGATTTGGACTGTCTGCGGGCGGCGCTCAAAGAAAATGGCCTGGATACTGTAAAAATTTATGCAAAAATCGAAAACCAGGCCGGAATGGAAGCGCTGGATGAAATTATTGCCGGAGCGGATATGGTAGTGATTGCAAGAGGAGATCTGGGGAATGCCGTTCCCCTTTGGGAGCTTCCGCGCGTGCAGAAAATAATTGCCCGAAAATGCAGGCAGAAAAACAGGGACTTTATGGTTGTGACGCAGATGCTGGCGTCTATGGAACGGTCAAAAGTTCCTACCAGGGCTGAAGTATCGGATATTTATAATGCAGTGTGCGACGGGGCGTCTGCAGTTATGCTGACAGGGGAAACTGCTGCCGGGAGCTATCCGGCTGAAGCAATGGAATACATGGTAAAAACAGTAAAAGAGGCCGAACGCCAGAAAGTATGTTTCCCGGCTGGTATAGATGACGATGCAGGCGTGCCAAAAGGGGGAACAAAGCCTGCGGGCACAGTATCCATACTCTGCTATGGCGATTCAAATACGTATGGATACAGCCCTTTGGACGGGCTTAGGTATCCGGCTGATATCAGATGGACAGGACGGCTTGGGAAGCTTTTGGGAGAGGGCTATCGGGTGATAGAGGAGGGCTGTAACGGCCGGACGACGATTTTTGAGGATCCATCGGAGGAATGGAAGCGAGGGCTTGATTATCTGAAACCCTGCCTGAATACCCATAAGCCCATAGATATCGTAATTTTGATGCTTGGCAGTAATGATTTAAAAGAAGTATTTCATGCTTCCGCAAAAGAGATTGCAGAGGGGGCGGGTGTATTAGTAGATGTGATACAGACATTTACAAAGGAGAAACAGGGATTTATCCCTGAAATTATACTGGTATCACCGCCGGAACTTGGAGCGGGAATTGCCAAATCTCCTTTTGGCGTATCGTTTCAGGAAGATGCAGTTGCCCGTTCCAAGGAATTTCCCGAACAGTATCGTCGGATTGCGGAGCAAAAAGGATGTATCTTTTTGAATGCGGCAGAATATATCCGGTCATCAGAAGCGGATTGTCTTCATCTGATGCCGCAGGCCCATGCGATTCTGGCAGAGAAACTGGCAGAGCTGATCCGGCAAAGTTGCATTTCACACCCACGCCAGTCACTCCGCTGACTGGCGATGGGCCGATACATAAAACAAGGGATGGCAGCCGTCCCTTGTCGTCAGGCAACTTTCAATGGACGGCTGCCCGTTGCATTTCACACCAGATGATACGAAATATTCGCTAAAACTGGTGTGGGTGTGAAATGTAACCCGGCAAACGCAGTCTTGATTTCTTGTATGAGATATAGTATATTTGTAACAGTTTAGACAGTCAGGCTGCCGCATACAAGGAGGAAGAATTATGCAGGGAAGTATCAGAATAGCTGTGGATGCAATGGGCGGCGATCACGCGCCACAGGAAATTGTAAAAGGCGCCGTGGATGCCGTAAATACGCGCGGGGACATACATGTCCTGCTGATTGGCAAAGAAGACGCGGTAAAACAGGAGCTTGCGAAATACACATATTCCGCGAAGCAGATTACGGTGATCCATGCGCAAGAAGTGATAGAAACGGCAGAACCCCCGGTGATGGCCATCCGTAAAAAAAAGCAGTCATCAATCGTAGTCGGTATGAATATGGTAAAACAACAGGAAGCGGACGCATTTGTATCCGCTGGCAGTTCCGGCGCGATCCTTGTAGGAGGACAGGTCATCGTAGGACGGATCAAAGGAATCGAACGGCCGCCCTTAGCGCCTCTGATTCCCACGAAAAATGGCGTATCCCTGTTAATTGACTGCGGCGCCAATGTAGATGCAAGGCCGTCTCATCTGCTGCAGTTCGCCAGGATGGGCTCGATCTATATGGAACATGTCGTAGGAATCAGCCATCCGCGGGTTGCCATTGTCAATATCGGGGCGGAAGAAGAAAAGGGGAATGCCCTGGTCAAAGAGACGTTTCCTCTGTTAAAAGAATGCAAAGACATCCACTTTACAGGCAGCATAGAAGCCAGGGAGATTCCAAGTGGAGCCGCAGACGTCATCGTCTGCGAGGCATTTACCGGAAATGTAATACTAAAATTATACGAAGGCTTAAGCAGCACGCTTTTAAGCGTCGTAAAAAAGGGCCTGCTTAGCAGCCTGCGCAGCAAAATCGGCGCGCTGTTAATCAAACCGGCCCTCAAAAAAACTATGAAATCCTTTGATGCATCAGCCTACGGAGGAGCGCCATTACTGGGATTAAACGGTCTTGTCGTCAAGACCCACGGCAGCGCAAAAGCAGCCGAGGTAAAAAATTCCATTATTCAGTGCGTAACCTTTAAAGAGCAGGATATCAATGGTAAAATAAAAAACAATATTATAAACTCTGCCGAAGGGGAGAAGTAGAAAGGAAGAAGAGTATGGAACTGGAAAAATTAAAGCAGATTATTGCAGAGGTGTTAAATGTAGACGCAGAGGAAATCACACTGGAGACGACCTTTGTAGACGATCTTGGCGCGGATTCTCTGGATATCTTTCAGATTATCATGGGGATTGAAGAAGAATTTGACATTGAGATCCCAAATGAAGAGGCAGAAAAAATTGTTACGGTTGCAGATGCAGCGGAGCGGATTAAAGCAGCTATCAACTAGATGGGAAATCAGGTGCAGGGGAGGTTTTGGAAGGCTGTTTTTGCAGTGTTTCCGGAAGCTCCCCTCGTCTGCTTTTTCGGCAGATGTTTGAGATATTTTTATAACGGAGGAACAGATGAACAAATTAGAAGAATTTCAAACGATAATCGGCTATCAGTTTCAAAAGCCCGGCCTGCTGCGCCAGGCGCTGATCCATAGCTCTTATGCCAATGAAAAGCATATGAAAAAGCATTCAGATAACGAACGGCTGGAATTTCTGGGGGATGCCGTGCTTGAGGTGGTATCCAGTGAATTTTTGTACTCCAGCTATCCGGAGCTGTCAGAAGGAGATCTGACGAAGCTTCGCGCCAGCCTGGTATGCGAACCCACACTGGCAGGATGTACGCCGCAGCTGCGTCTTGGAGAGTTTATTTCACTTGGAAGAGGGGAAGAACTTACCGGAGGACGTAAGCGCAAATCCATTTTGTCCGACGCTTTGGAAGCGGTTATCGGGGCAATTTATCTGGATGGTGGTTTTACTAATGCAAAAGAGTTTATCCTGAAATTTATTCTTACGGATATCGAACACAAAAAGCTCTTTTATGATAGCAAGACTATCCTGCAGGAGTTTGTTCAGGGAAATTATGACGAACTGCTGAATTACCGGCTGCTCGAAGAAAGCGGGCCGGATCATAATAAAAGTTTTACTGTGGAGGTACGGATTGGCGATAAGCCGATTGGAACAGGAAGTGGGCATACCAAAAAAGCGGCAGAGCAGGAAGCGGCATATCAGGCGCTGCTGCTGTTAAAAGTTCCGGCAGCAGGGCAGGGGGAAGCGTAGGACATGTATTTAAAAAGTATACAGGTACATGGATTCAAATCCTTTGCAAACAAGATGGTTTTGGAATTCCACAATGGGATTACCGGCATAGTAGGGCCAAACGGAAGCGGAAAAAGTAATGTATCCGATGCGGTACGCTGGGTACTGGGGGAACAAAGCGCGAAACAGCTGCGCGGAGCCAGTATGCAGGATGTTATTTTTTCCGGTACGGAGAACAGAAAACCGCTCAGTTATGCATATGTGGCAATTACCATGGACAATTCGGATCATATGCTGGATATTGATTATGAAGAAGTCACGGTCGCAAGGAGGGTTTACCGCTCCGGTGAGAGCGAGTACCTGTTAAATGGCAGCCCCTGCCGCTTAAAGGATGTGAATGAACTTTTTTACGATACCGGGATCGGCAAGGAAGGCTATTCCATTATCGGGCAGGGGCAGATCGAAAAAATCTTAAACGGCCGTCCGGAAGAACGCCGGGAACTCTTTGACGAGGCGGCAGGAATTGTCAAATACAAACGCAGGAAAGCGGCTACGCAGAAAAAACTGGAGATTGAGCGGGAAAATCTGGTGCGGATTCATGATATTTTAAGCGAATTAGAACGGCAGATTGGCCCGTTAGAGCGTCAGTCCGAAAAGGCAAAAGCGTATCTGAAGAAACGGGAAGAACTAAAGACACTGGATGTAAACTTCTTTTTGCTGGAATCAGAACATGCCCAGACACAGTTAAAAGAGGCGCTCTCCAATTATGAAATCGCACAGAATCAGTTAAAAGAAACGACGGTTTCCTATGAAAAGATCAAAGAAGAGTACGAAAAGATAGAGTCCGCCATTGAAGTATTAGAACAGGAGATCGAGGAAGCAAGGGAACGGCTGAATCAGTCTGCGCTTGCAAAAAGCAGAATGGAAGGCCAGCTCAGCGTTTTAGAGGAGCAGATAAAAGCGGCGGAGCTTTTGCATGGACAAGTTCAGAGCCGCCGGGAAGAACTGGACCAGGACAGGCAGGAAAAAATCAGCCAGAAAGCTTCTTATGAGGACGAACTGGCAGGACTAGAACAGCAGCTTTCCAACTGTACCAAACGCCGCGAGCAGGCGCATAACGAATTAAAAGAGCTGCAGGAAATCATTGGTGCCTGCAATAACGGACTGGAAAAGAGCCAGAAGGAACAGTTAGAACTGCTGAACCGGAAAGCGGACATGCAGGCAAATCAGCAGAAATACCATACGGCAATGGAACAGATGAATATCCGGGGCGCCCAGTTAAACCAGAGATTGCTGCAGCATAAAAGTGAAGAATCTGTGTATGACGAGCTGTTAGAGGAACAGCAGCGTGAGCTTTTGTCTGTCAGAGAAGAAATTTCCAGGTTACAGCAGCAGGAAGCGCAGTTGTCCAAACAACGGCAGGAATGGGAACAAAAACTGGCCCAGACGGAACGGAATCTGTCAGAAGAAACGGCAAAGTATCATAAAGCGGCTTCCCGCCTGGAGTCATTAAAGAATATTGCGGAGCGTTACGACGGCTATGGGAACAGCATCCGCAGAGTGATGGAACAAAGAGAGAATGAGCCGGGGATTTTAGGTGTGGTATCGGACTTGATCAAAGTGGACAGGCAGTATGAAACGGCGATTGAGACAGCTCTTGGGGGCAGTATTCAGAATATTGTGACAGAGGATGAACAGACTGCCAAACGGATGATTACATATCTGAAGGAAAACCGTTTGGGCAGGGCCACATTTCTCCCACTGACAGCCGTAAAGGGAAGCGGCGGCATCCGGGACCTAAAAGCGCTGTCGGAACCTGGCGTGATTGGGCTTGCGAATACGCTGGTGCAGACAGATGAGAAGTATAGAGGCATTACCGCGCAGCTGTTAGGAAGGGTGATTGTCGTGGATACGATCGATCATGCCGTATCGCTTGCCAGAGCATACCGTTATTCCCTGTCGATTGTAACCGTTGGCGGAGAGTTTTTACGTCCTGGCGGTTCGATGACTGGCGGCGCTTTTAAAAACAGCAGTAACCTGCTGGGCAGAAACCGGGAGATTGAGGAACTGACCCGTCAGGTACAGGCACAGAAACAGGCGGTTGCCAAACATTCAGGGCGCAGAGAAGAAATTCTGACAGCCCAGGCGCTGCTGGCAGATGATTTGCAGGAAGTAAATGAAAAACTGCAGCAGCAGTATCTGGCGGAAAATACCGCACAGTTAAATGCAGACCGCACAAAACAGCAAAAAGAGGCCGGAGAGGATACGTTAAACAGCCTTCGGGCGGAACGAAAGGAACTCGATCTTCAGATTCGGGAAATCAGGACAGAAAAAGAGCGGGCGATTGCAGAACTCGAAGCGATTGGAACGCAGGAGGAAGCGTTAACAGAAGAAAGCCGGGCGTATCAGGAACAGTTAGATGAGAAGCTCTGTCTGGAAGAAAGCGTTAGCAAGGCCTGTTCTAAAGTGCAGATGGAAGAAGCAAATCTTCGCCAGAGAATGGAATTTGCCCTGGAAAACAGAGAGCGTGTGGCAATGGAAATCGAGAAATGCGGCACACAGGAAGAAGAACTGCTTGCAGAGGCAGAGCAGGCCAGAAAAGACGCAAAGCAGAAAAAGAAGGATATGGAAGAAATCCGGCAAAGCATCCAGGCGGAAGAGGAAGCACACCACAGTCTCGAACAAAAACTGCAGGAGAAAGCCATAAAGAGCAGGCAAATGTCAGAAGAGCAGAAGGGATTTTTCGATCGGCGGGAAGAAGTTTCAAAGAATATAGGAGATTTGGATAAAGAAATCTTCCGTTTGAACAGCCAGAAAGAAAAATTAGAAGAAGACAGAGAGCGTCGGATCAGCTATATCTGGGAAGAATACGAATTGACGCCCCATGCAGCCGCCAGGCTGCGCAGCAAAGCGTATGAGAGCTTAAGCGGGCTGCGTCAGCAGATTGGCCAAATAAAAGAGGAGATACGGGGGTTAGGAGATGTCAATGTAGGCGCAATCGAGGAGTATAAAGAAGTTTCGGGCCGGTATGAATTTTTGAAAAACCAGCATGACGATTTAATTTTGGCGGAGGAAGCGCTGGTGAAGATTATCGAAGATCTGGATACAGGGATGCGCGCACAGTTTACAGAAAAATTTGCCGAAATCCAGCATGAATTTGACCGCTCGTTTAAAGAACTCTTCGGCGGAGGAAAAGGTACGTTAGAACTTGTGGAGGGCGAAGATATACTGGAATGCGGAATCCGCATTATTGCACAGCCGCCGGGAAAGAAACTGCAGAATATGATTCTGTTATCCGGCGGGGAAAAATCATTAACGGCAATCGCGCTGTTATTTGCGATTCAGAATCTGAAACCGTCACCGTTCTGCCTGCTGGACGAGATTGAGGCGGCGCTGGATGACTCGAACGTTGGCAGGTTTGCAAAATACCTGCATAAACTGACGAAAAACACACAGTTTATTGTAATTACCCACAGACGCGGGACGATGGCGTCGGCAGACCGTCTGTATGGAATTACCATGCAGGAAAAGGGCGTATCGACACTGGTGTCAGTAGATTTAATCGAACATGATTTACAGTAATATCCAAAACAGCGGCGGGCTGCGTTACTGTATTATAATAGAAGGAGGAGATTCGTATGGCGAAAGAGAGAAAAGGTTTTTTTGGAAGGTTAGTAGAAGGACTGACGAAGACAAGGAATAGTATTGTATCAGGAATCGATTCAATTCTCAGCGGTTTTTCCCATATTGACGATGAATTTTATGAAGAGATTGAAGAGATTCTGATTATGGGAGATCTGGGCGTTACCGCAACGGAAGCGATTATTGAAAACCTGAAAGCAAAGGTAAAAGAACATAAAATCAAAGAACCTGCCGCCTGCAAACAGCTGCTGATTGACAGCATTAAGGAACAGATGCAGGTGGAGGATACGGCATACCGGTTTGAGGAGGAGACTTCCGTTGTGCTGGTGATCGGTGTAAACGGCGTAGGAAAGACTACGACAGTGGGAAAACTGGCAGGAAAATTAAAGGATCAGGGCAAAAAAGTCGTGATTGCAGCAGCAGATACGTTTCGTGCGGCAGCAGGAGAGCAGCTGGGCGAATGGGCCAGCCGCGCCGGTGTGGAGATGATTGGCGGCCAGGATGGCGCAGATCCGGCGTCGGTTATTTTTGACGCGGTATCTTCTGCGAAATCGAAGGGAGCAGACGTATTGCTGTGCGATACGGCAGGGCGGCTTCATAATAAGAAAAACCTGATGGAAGAGCTTAGGAAAATCAACCGTATCATCGATAAAGAATATCCGGACGCTTACCGGGAAACGCTGGTGGTACTTGATTCCACCACAGGGCAGAACGCATTATCCCAGGCGAAGCAGTTTGGAGAAGTGGCGGATATCACTGGTATTGTCTTAACCAAGATGGATGGGACGGCAAAAGGTGGGATTGCAGTAGCGATCCAGTCGGAATTGAATATTCCGGTGAAATATATCGGTGTGGGAGAACGTATAGATGATCTGCAGAAATTTAATGCAGAAGAGTTTGTAGATGCACTGTTTCAGAAAGAGTAATGGAATAGGTTGAAATTTTGATAAAGGAGAAAAAGATATGCTGACACTGGACAAGTTTGAAGAAGCCAGCGAATGTGTCAAAGAAGTGACACAGGAGACGAAACTGCAGTACAGCAGTTATTTAAGCGCACAGACTGGCAATAAAGTTTATCTGAAGCCGGAAAATATGCAGTTTACCGGTGCGTATAAAGTGCGGGGCGCGTATTATAAAATCAGTACGTTATCCCCGGAGGAACGGGAACGCGGACTGATTACCGCTTCTGCCGGAAACCATGCGCAGGGAGTTGCGTATGCGGCAAAGTGCTATGGCGCAAAAGCGGTTATTGTGATGCCGACCACAACGCCACTGATTAAAGTGAACAGGACAAAAAGCTATGGAGCCCAGGTCGTGCTTTATGGAGATGTGTATGACGAAGCGTGTGCCCATGCATATGAACTGGCGGAGAAAAATGGGTATACGTTTATTCACCCGTTTGACGATCTTGCGGTTGCCACAGGACAGGGAACGATTGCCATGGAGATTTTTAAAGAGCTGCCTTTAGTGGAATATATTCTGGTGCCAATCGGCGGCGGCGGGCTTGCTGCCGGGGTATCCGCCCTGGCAAAACTGTTAAATCCCAAAATTAAAGTGATTGGCGTGGAACCTGCGGGGGCAAGTTGTATGAAAGCCTCTTTTGAAGCAGGAAAAGTTACAACCGTTCAGAACATAAATACCATTGCGGACGGCACTGCGGTGAAAACGCCAGGAGAGACGATTTTTCCATATATACAAAAAAACCTGGATGAAATTATAACCGTAGAGGACAACGAACTGGTTGTGGCTTTTCTGGATATGGTAGAAAACCATAAAATGGTTGTGGAAAACTCCGGGCTGCTGACCGTTGCAGCATTAAAACATCTGAATGTAAAGGGAAAACGTGTGGCGGCTGTTTTAAGCGGCGGAAATATGGATGTCATTACCATGTCGTCCGTTGTGCAGCAGGGATTGATCCTGCGTGACCGGATTTTTACCGTTTCCGTACTCCTGCCGGATAAGCCGGGCGAGCTGACGAAAGTATCGGATACTATCGCAAAAGAGCAGGGGAATGTGATTAAACTGGAACATAACCAGTTTGTCAGCATTAACCGGAATACGGCGGTGGAGCTTCGGATTACCCTGGAATGTTTTGGCACAGAGCATAAACGACAGATTATCAAGGCGCTTGAAAAGGCGCAGTTTAAGCCGAAGCAGGTGCGGACAAGTCTGTAGGTGTATGACAGTTGCCTGTTTTATGGCGGTATTTAAGGACTGGATGCATGTGACAGGGGGATCTATTTGTGGCAGAACAGGAATATTTTAGGCAGGCGCTTTCTGATTTTACATTTGACATGGCTGCTGGCGGGATGATTCGTCATCTTGCAGAAAAGGGATATACGGTAAAACAGATTATGAATGCATTGGATTATCCCATTCCTTATGAAAAAGTACGGCGGACAGTATGGGATTATCTGCTAAAGCTGCAGGTACTCCTTTTGGAAAAACCAGGAACAGGCATACAACAGCAAAAGACGGTTTATGTGGAAGAAAGAGGAAAGTTCGGAAAGAAAAGCTTCCGAAAGGTGACAATTCCGGCGGAAACCTGCCAGAAGACGCACTGGAAGGAGATAAGCTGCGGCAGCGGGAAAGAGACAGAGCTTTTGCATCTGCTGTCAGAAACGTGTGTGGGAACGGATGGCAAATCAGCGTATGTATCCTGTGATTATGGGATACTGCAGCACCAGGAGCCGAAACAGTTTTCGGCGCTGCTGGATGTGCTTAAGGATCGGCAAAAGGAGTATATTGAGGGGCTGCCATGGGTGAACCGGAGAGTCTATCATTGTCTGGATCAGAGAATGCTGGAAATCGTATCCAGACAGCTGCAGACGGGGCAGTTTTACGGAAATTGTTATTTTGAACAGAAGGAGGTAGAGCGGCAATGATTCAGAGAAATTATCCTGTGGTTACACTGTGCGGAAGCACCCGCTTTAAAGACGCATTTCTCGAAGCGCAGAAACAGCTGACCTTAGAAGGAAATATTGTAATATCCGTAGGATTGTTTGGGCATTCCGGTGACAGGGAAGTCTGGGAAACTATGGAGGAAGGGACGCTGACGAAAACCAAAGAGATGTTAGATGATATGCATAAACGAAAAATCGATATGGCAGATGAGATTTTTGTCATTAATGTCGGGGGCTATATCGGGGAAAGCACCAGGTCAGAAATTGCTTATGCCAGAGCGCATAAGAAAAGGATACGATACCTGGAAGAGGGGATCGGAAACGATGGCAATGAGCTGTGAGTATTGCGCAAATTATGTATATGACGAAGAAGACGATTGCTGTTATTGCGATATCAATCTGGATGAAGATGATTATTACCGTCTGGTAAGCAGCAGCTATAAAAACTGCCCGTATTACCAGTCCAATGACGAATATAAAATTGTACGGCGCCAGATGTGAAATGGCGGCCGTACAATTCTGTATGTTCTATCTTTATTTTTCTTCCATCATGTACTCTAACAGGAACTTAACATCATCCGGATCGGAAGCAATCAGTTCCAAATCGTTGATAAGGGTATTATCTGCAAAAAGCTTGCTGACAGCAATGTATTTGGTCAGCTCAGATTTTAAATTCAGGCGATCTCCCTGCTTGGAAACCAGTTCCACACTTCCTTTACACTGTTTGATCATTTCTAAAAACGTTTCAGGACTTGTAATGTTATAAACTTTCATGTTCATTCCTCCATTCTGCCGCACCGCAGCATTCCATTTTTTCAACCATTTTCTTTGTACGCCCCCTATTGTAACAAGCCGGTATGGCTTCTGCAATATGGAATCTGCACAATATTTTCAGAACTTTACTGGAAAAATATAGCACCATGATACAGCGAGCTTGACTGGATTTTCAGAAAACTACTATTGTTCTGCATTAAAAATATGTAAATCTCTTGCTATTTGGCTGCTTTTGTTCTTTTTAATTAAAAGGGAGTTCAACACCATCTGGTATGTCAAAATCAAGACAATCATAATGTGGACTTCCATCTAAGGATATATTTGCAGCTTCATTAAGTTTTTCCTTTTTCCATGATTCATACATATCTTTAGCAACTTTGGATGCAGACTTGTTATTTATAGTCATAATCCTGGCAACTCTCCATTCTGAAAGAAATTCATCCAGATACTTTAGATGGAATGAAATATTATGTGAGATAATTTCATTGATAAAGCTTTTTTCTAAAATGGGGTTATAATCTTCTGTTTTTTCTTGTTTTATATTGATTCTAAAATCAACTTTGTCCAATTCAAACAAGGCAGATATAATATCCTGCATTGTTGTGTTCTTTTGCTTTATATTATCAAGATTTCTGCCAATTAGTGAATCAAGTGATACCTCAAAATAATCTGCTATTGCTATTAGCTGTATAAAGGAAAAGCAGCTTTTATCTTTTTCGGATAACCGCTTACTTACATTTGGTTGGCTTAGTCCAGTGATTTTCCCTAACTCTTCTTGTGTTACTTCTGGCTTAGCTGTCGACAATCCTATTTTAACCAACACTAACGGACTGAAAGCCCTGACACAATCAGGCCGGGAGAAAAAGAGGATTGAAGCGGTTTATAACTACGTTTCCAGTAACGGCGGCTATCTTTTTACCA
>CAJUPF010000053.1 GCA_910588565.1 uncultured Lachnospiraceae bacterium | reverse complement strand
GGAACGGGGCTGCGACGTTTATATAAGGCAAAACAGGAAGCATAAAACAGGAAAACAGTTTTTCAGAAAACATATAAAAGCGAGGGGAAGAAAACCATCAGCCTACCGCCGCAGAAAGCGCATACAAAGCTGGAATTTATTATGACCAGGGAAGACGGCCTGGTCGGCTATGCTGCAAGAACTGTAAAAGACGATGGCGTAATCTCTAAAAAGAAGGAAAATCTTTCTGTCCAAAAGCCTGTTGTCTCCGGAAAAGTTACTGATAACTCCACATCAGTAAGAGTTTATGCAAAAAAAGGGGAAACTCTCTACATTCAGAACGGTGCAAAAGTAATCCGGAAAGTCAGCTACAAGAAAAGTGGATACCAGAACATTTCCGTCAAAAAACAGAAAGCTGAGACTAAATTGACTTTTTATACCACAAATAAAAAAGGACGGAGCGCATATGTGACCAAAGAAGTATTAGATGTTACTCCGCCCAAAAAGCCAAAGGTATCTTTTAATTTTGGATATTGTGACTGGCTCGATGTACAGGGCGAACAGGGATGCGATGTCTATATACGGCACAACGGCTTAAATAAAACCAGTAAATGGAAATACCTGGGCACAATTGATGGGAATAATCTGGGATTCTTCATAGATGATTTGGCAAAAATTAAATCCGTAGACGCCGGAGACACATTTTCTGTCCGTCTTGTTGATGATGCAGGTAACAAAAGCAAAATAGCAACCACAGAAGAAGTGAAGGAAGACTGGCATCCGATTTTTGCAGATTGAACATATTGTAAAAGGCGGCTGTTTACTTTATGAGAACATAAATAAAGACCAATCCTTAATGGATGGAAAACAGAAGGAGGACTACAGTTATGAAAAAATTCAGGCAATATCTTATATTGATACTTTTGATGATGATTTTTATTGGCGCAGCAGCAGTATCCCCCCGGAATGTGTACGCTGGTTTAAAGGAAGATTCAGCTGGAGAGGTCGCAATTTTTGGAAAAATCACGAACCAGACAGATAAAGTGCGGGTATATATTTATGAAGATGAAACGTTAAAGATCCAAAATGCATCCGGGACAATTTTCCAGAAAACATATAAACGCGAGGGGAAGAAAACCATCAGCATCCCGCCACAGAAAGCAGGCACAAAACTGGAATTTATCGTGACCGGGGCAAACGGTTTGCTTTTGTATTCTTCCAGGACTGTAAAAGGCAATGATACAATTTCCAGAAATAAGGAAAACCCTTCTGTCCAAAAACCGCTTGTTGCAGGAAAAATCACCGATAAATCCACATCTGTAAAAGTGTATGCGAAAAAAGGCGATACGCTTTATATCCAGAACAGCGCGAAAGTAATCCGCAAGGTTAGCTACAAAAAAAGTGGGTACCATAAAATTTCTATCAAAAAGCAGGAAGCCGAGACAAAACTGACGTTTTACACTGCAAATAAAAAAGGGCGGAGCGCCTATGTGACAAAGGAAGTGCTGGATGTTACTCCACCCAAAAAGCCAAAGGTATCCTTTGCGTTTGATGATTGTTATGATTGGCTTGATATAGAGGGGGAGCGGGGCTGTGATGTTTATATAAGGCAAAACAGAGGGAATAAAAAAGGCAGATGGAAGAAGCTGGGAACCTTGTTGGGGACATATATGGGGAGCGATGCGTTCTGGCTGAGCTATGTGGAGCCTGTGAAAGACGGGGACACCTTCTCCATCCGACTTGTGGATGACGCGGGCAACAAAAGCAAAACAGTGACTACAGAAGCCATGAAAGGCGATAACTGATCTGGCAAAAAGCAGCAAGCAGCAGGGAAAGAAATAAAATTTTTGAAAAATAAAGACCAATCCTTAATGGATGGAAAGCAGAAAGGTGGATTATAATTATGAAAAAATTCAGGAAATATCTTATTCTGCTGCTTCTGGCAGCAATTTTTACCGGGACAATATCTGCGTCCTCACGGATCGTGCATGTGGGCACGAAGGAAGATTCCTATTTCCCACTCACGGTTTTTGGCAAAATTACGACCCAGACGGACAAGGTGCGCGTATACGAAGTGCAGGATGTTACCCCGCCTAAAAAACCGGAAGTATCTTTTTTAGGAGGTAAGGATTGGAATGGCTGGATTGATGTGGAGGGTGAAAAGGGCTGCGATGTATATATACGCCATAACAGCGGGCAAAAAGCGGGACGCTGGAAGTATATGGGTACTCTGACAGATGACCTGCCAGAGTCTTTCATAATAGATATACATGCAAATATCAATTCCGTGTACGCTGGGGACACTTTTTCCATCCGTTTCGTTGATGATGCAGGCAACAAAAGCAAAACTGTAACCACAGAAGAAGTGAAGGAAGACTGGGAAGACGATTGAAATAAGACTGCGGCAATCCGCTGTCTTTAGACAATAGAAGTAAAATAGTAACTACAGAAGCAATGTAAGGATACTAACATTCAGTCATTGGAAATTGAACCAGAAAAATAATTGTAAATATTTTGGAAATATGGTATAAATAAAGTATATTTTTACGGATATTAGAAATACGGTATGGAATACAGTTTTGCACGAAGGAGTATGACGATCCGAGGTTCTATTACATATCAGGCCTGGCGGAAATTGTTGCAGAGTTGGCTTCAGAAAAAAGTGAAAGTGAGATAGTATTATGAGAAAATCCATGGCGTTAAAAATGCTTTTCCGTTCCCCGTTAAAAGCGCTGCTGACGTTTTTGCTGGTTGCGTCCGCTTCATTTGCGTTGTTCTCGCGTATTACGGATTACGCTATTACTATGCAGGGAACGCGAAATATGGAGAGCTTTTATCATTGCGTTGCCAGCCTGGACAACGAGATGCCGGATCATTTCTATACTGCAGCAGAGGCTGAGAGCAGGGATAAATCTTTATCGAAAGTCTATACAGGAATGCAGGAAGCGCCGGACAAGCCATGGCCATCGGAGGAAAAGCTGGAGAAATTCGCGTCACTGCCTGGCGTTACGCTTTCGGACACAAGGTATATGACGGCAGGGCTGGTGGAAGATTATAAACGTTCCGCCGAATATGGAAGCCTGTCCTGGGGATATATCCCAGTTGTGTTTGAGGGGACGTATGCCGGGTATGAGGACGATACGCGGGACGATATTATGGAAGGCCATGTGCACCTGAAATTTGATGATGTCAGGATAATTGCCTGTGAAGTGGAACTTGATATCGAAAGTTCTATTAAGCTGGAACAGTCGCCTTTGGGGGATATGTATTATGCAGAATCCCCTTATACCCGGGAATTTTTTGACAGTATCAAAGAAGGGAGCCGGTGTTTTGTCCTTGGGCATTATTCCGGAGCCAGTTCTGATACGCCGATTGGCTTTTACCTGGAAGACCCGCTGGGACAGGTGCAGCAAAACCAGGGGTACCTGCGCGTGATTGACGGTCTGCCGGACAATTATCTGGAGACTGAGGACTTTGCCCGCCAGAAGGGCTGGGTGGACGCTATTGAGCAGGGACGTTATATCTATGACTTTGTATATACTTCGGATATGCGTGCGCTGGGATATGACGCGCAGGATATAAAAGGGCGTATGCTGACAGAACAGGATACGGATGCCTGCGTTGTGGCAGAGGATTTTCTGGAAGATCATAACCTGTCCATAGGCGACGCCATAAATGTAAAGCTGGGCGACAGGATCTGCAGCGGCAGCGACGCACGGGCATATGAGGGACAGGATATGCCGGATTTTTCCGGCCCGGCCCGGCTTACAATTGTTGGCGCGTATGACGGGGAGCAGACAAACACCATTTATGTGCCGGCTGCGCTTTTGCGGGCCAAAATCCCGGATGACTATGAAATGCCATGGCAGGACTTTAGCGTTTATGTTGACGATGCCAGGGATATAGAAAGGTTTTTAGAGACAGCCGAAGCGTTTGCGGAGGAACTGAACCTGAAGCTGGATTATTCGGACGGGGGCTGGATGGACGTAAAGGACAGTTTTGGGAAAGGGGCGCTGCTGTCGCGCCTGACGATGGCGCTGTATGTCGTGGGGGCGGCGCTTGCATTGTTTCTGGCGGTGTATCTTTATGTCGGGCGCAGCAGGAAGACATATGCCATTATGCGGACTCTGGGTGTTCCCGGCAGGGAGGCAGGGCGATCCGTTATTTTACCGTTTGCAGTATTGTCAGCGCTTGCTGTGCCGCTTGGCGGCATAACAGGGCTTTTCTATGCAGGGGATACTGCTGCAAGGACGCTTGCAGAGCTTATGGACAGCGCGCCTGAGGGTTATATTTCCGATACGGCTCTGCCTGTCGGGGTGGTTGTTCTGTGCATTTTTCTGGAGTTATTATTTATTTCTCTGATGGCTTATAGTTTCCTGCGGAAAATGAAAAAGATCCCGCTTCTGGAATTGCTGCAGGAGAGTACGGCCCGCCAGAGGGCAGGGGCAGAAGCATTGCCGGATATCGAGGATTCATCCGCAGTCCCCGTAAAATTTGACATAGCAAAGATTTCAGCTTCCAGAGAAGATATTCCGCAGGGAAATTATGGCGCGGCCCGCAATGTGGCTTCCTATATTCTGCGCCATATGAGGAGGGGCATTGGAAAAACAGCAGCGTCACTGATTCTGACAGTTGTGATGGCAGGCGCAATCGGGATGTTTGTGCTCGCAGGATATGCCTATCGGGACGCGTTCTATCAGTATGGGGTGAAAACGGAGGCGCATGAATATGCGTTTACTTCTGTGGCAAGCTTGTCAAAATCATCACTGGTAAAAGATTTTTACTGCCATGATACATTTGATGTGCATGTCAGGGGCTTAGACGATACTATTTTTATGACAGTTTCAAATGACCTTGTCCGTTACTTAGGGGATGGCTGTACGGTGGATTATGCGGATGGCTATAGCATTTCTTCCTTTGAAGGAACCGGGACGCTGTGCCTGATTGGGAAAGGGCTTGCCGGGGAGCTTGCGGTTGAGCCGGGAGACGAAATCGGTATGCTGTCGGGAGAATTGTATTACATGCTTTGGAATGAGGAAAGAAGCGGTAAGCCGGGAGCTGTGGAACATGGATATAAGCAGTATAAGGTTATTGGAATCGTTGATTCCGGCGATGAGACAGTGGATCATACAGTTTTTGCAGGAATAAGGGGCGATGTGACGAATTTGTATGGCATGGATTTCCCGGTTGGCCACTGTGAGTTTATGCTGGCGGACAATGACAGGGTGGATGCTTTGGAGGCGTTGATGGAGGATGAGATGGCCGGCAAAATAGCGTATTCGCCATACGCATCTTACCGTATCGACTCCGAAGGGCTTGCAAATATCACGCGTATCCAGGAACTCTTAGAACTGCTCTTTCCAATTGCCGTGGCTTCCGCCGTGCTGATTGGGGTGTTCGCGCCGCTTTTGGTAATCCTGCAGTCAGCACAGGAAGCGGCGTTTTTACGCATCCTTGGCGTCACAAAGAAGCGCGTTTGGTGTATGCTGGCGTTGGAACAGATAACGCTGTGCATGATAGGTATTATCTTTGTGGTGGGAGGGATTGCCCTGGTAAGCCCCAGGCTGTTTGCAAAAAGCCTGCATACGCTTACCGCTTGCTTTGGGCTGTACCTTCTGGGCAGTGTTTGCGGTGCGGCTATGGCGGCGGTGCAGGTGACAAGGCACAGGGTTCTGGAATTGTTACAGGTAAAGGAATAGGCTTACGGAAAGGGGTTACATATTATGTCAATTTTAAATTTAGAGAATATTTCCTATAGGTATAAGAATGCGCAGAGAGCCGCAGTTGCCGGAATCACATATGCGTTTGAGGAGGGAAAGGTTTACGCTATTGTAGGCCCTTCCGGTTCCGGGAAGTCTACGCTGCTTTCCCTGCTGGCAGGGCTGGATCATCCCACAGAGGGGAATGTTGTTTTTGACGGGGACAGTCTGGCGGAGCTTAACCTTGACCGCTATCGCCGTGAGTGTATTTCTATGATATTTCAGGCGTTTCATCTGTTTCCGCTGATGACAGTTATGGAAAATGTCTGTTTTCCCATGGAGCTGTGCGGGATATATCCAAAAGATGCTAGGCCAAGGGCAAAAGCACTGCTGGATAGTGTGGGTATTACGAAGGAGCAGATGGATCGGTTCCCGTCAAAACTATCCGGCGGGGAACGGCAGCGTGTGGCGATTGCAAGAAGCCTTGCTTCCGGGGCAAAGATCATACTTGGGGATGAGCCGACCGGGAATCTGGACGGCGCGAACACGCAGAATATCATTGATATCCTTTCCGGCCTTGCGCATGAAAAAAGGTACTGCGTTATAATTGTTACGCATGATATTGAGGTAGCGGAGGCGGCGGATGTGGCGCTTCGGATGAAAGACGGGGAGCTGCGGAACAGCTGAGTTTTTTCATAATTGCAGCAGTGGAGCAGATGTTTGTCGGCTATATCATACCGCAAATGTACATTCGGCGTACATTTTCATGGAATCTGCCTCCTTACTATAGCATATGAGGAGCTTTTGCTGATACAGCCGTTGATTCTGCCCTATGATAGCAGCTTGATTCTGTGCGCGGCATTATACTGTTATCTGAACCGAAAAATAGTAAGGAACGCACAGATGCGATGAAAAAGGTATTTTTTAAGAATTTATAAAGTTTTTTGCCGGCGGTTGTGTACCGCCGGTTATTTTGTTTGAATCATTTGCCGTTTTCTGAAAAATGAAAAAGGAGCGGTACAAAATACTTCACTTTTTCCAATTATTGTGATATGATAAGATTTATATGGATACAAAAATATATAACATAGACAACCAAAAACCGGATAAGAACATAATTGAAGAGGCTGCCTCAATTATCCGAGATGGCGGGTTAGTGGCATTTCCGACAGAAACGGTATATGGTCTTGGAGCAGATGCGTTGAATAAAGACGCTTCTGCCAAAATCTATGCGGCGAAAGGAAGGCCGTCGGATAATCCGCTGATTGTGCATATTGCAGAATTTGCGGATTTCCTGCGTATAGCAAAAGAGATTCCCAGGGAAGCGCGTCTGCTGGCAGATGCATTTTGGCCGGGCCCGCTGACGCTGATTGTGCATAAAAATGAACATGTCCCATATGAGACTACAGGAGGAATGGATACGGTAGCTGTCCGTATGCCAAACCATCCGGCTGCGCTGGCATTGATCCGGGAAAGCGGATGCCTGATTGCCGCGCCCAGCGCTAATACCTCAGGGCGGCCAAGCCCTACGCTGGCGGAACATGTGGCGGAAGATTTGGGCGGTGCGATTCCTGTTATTTTAGACGGCGGTGAAGTCGGCATTGGAATTGAATCAACGATTCTGGATTTAACAGAACCGGTTCCGATGATTTTAAGGCCAGGGTACATCACTGTGGAAATGCTGGAAGATGTTATTGGAACTGTAAAGGTAGACCCAGGCATTATCGCAGCAGATTCCAGTATAAAGCCCAAGGCTCCGGGGATGAAGTACAGGCACTATGCGCCGAAGGCAGAGCTGATTATTGTAGACGGTGAAAGAGCAGCGGTTATAAACAAAATCAATGAATTGACAGACGAAATGCATGCGAAGGGGAAAAAGGTTGGTATTATAGGTACGGATGAGACAGTCGCAGCTTACAGGGGAGATCGGATCTTAAGCATGGGAGCAAGAGACGATGAGGATGCGATTGCAAGACACCTGTACCGTATTTTAAGGGAGTTTGACGAAGAAAAGGCAGATTTGATTTACTCAGAGAGTTTTTCGACACCAAGGATTGGACATGCTATTATGAACCGCCTGTTAAAGGCAGCGGGGCATCAGATACTGGTCGTTTAGGGGGAAAATAGTTTGTATAATAAAATAGTATTTGTAGCAGAGAGCGGGAACTGCAGAGAATCCATGGCGGCTGCTATATTAAAGGATATCAGCCCAAACAGGGAGATTGAGATTGCTGCAAAAGGGCTTGTGGTGTTATTCCCGGAGCCTTTGAACCAGAAAGCGGAAGCAGTTATGATAAGCAATGGGCTTCCTGTGGAGGGAATTTTGTCAAGCGCCCTTACGGCGGAGGATCTGGCAGGAGATACGCTGGTTCTGACGATGGAAGAAAAACAGCGTCAGAAGGTACTGGAGATGTTTGAAGAAGCAGCGCCCGAACATGTCCGGGTGCTGACGGAATTTGTGGGAGATGAGCTGGAAATTATCGATCCATACGGAGGGACGCTTCAGATGTATGGATTGTGCTATGAGACACTGGTGGTATCTATCCGCAAATTAGTAAATATATTAAACGAAGGAGTGTGAGGGGTATATGTCAAAAGTGATTGTTATGGATCATCCGCTGATTCAGCATAAAATTGGCTGGGCCCGCCGGATTCAGACCGGGTCAAAGGATTTTCGGACGTTAGTCAGTGAGATTGCGATGCTGATGTGCTTTGAGGCTACGCGGGATTTGAAGCTGACAGATGTGGAAATCGAGACGCCAATCTGTAAAACAACCGCAAAAGCGCTGCAGGGCAAGAAGCTGGCAGTGATTCCGATTCTGCGTGCAGGCCTTGGAATGGTGGACGGGATGCTGAATCTGATCCCGGCGGCGAAGGTGGGCCATATCGGACTGTACCGCGATCCAGAGACGAAAGAGCCGGTTGAGTATTACTGTAAACTGCCGGAGGATTGTTCGGAGCGGGAAGTGTTTGTAGTGGATCCTATGCTTGCAACAGGAGGTTCTGCCGCTGCGGCGATCCAGATGTTAAAGGATAAAGGGGTGAAAAATATCCGGTTTATGTGCATTATCGCAGCGCCTGAAGGGGTGAAGAAGATGCAGGAAGCGCATCCGGATGTAGACGTCTATATTGGGGCGTTAGATGATCATCTGAATGAAGATTGCTATATAGTGCCGGGTTTAGGAGATGCGGGAGATCGGATCTTTGGCACAAAGTAATTATTGCCATTGAAAACAGAGACAATGAGGTTGTGATGGCTGATGGCGGGAAAATCTTCAAATATGTTCTGGGAGGAGGAGGTTTATGGGTGATAAAAGACAGGGTTATATCAGCTGGGATGAGTATTTTATGGGTGTGGCGATGTTATCTGCCATGCGGTCAAAAGATCCGCATACGCAGGTAGGCGCATGTATTGTCAGTGAGGATAATAAGATTTTATCAATGGGGTACAATGGATTCCCCGCTGGCTGCGCTGATGATGACTTCCCTTGGGCAAGGGAAGGGGAGCCTCTGGATAATAAATATCTGTATACCACCCATAGTGAGCTGAACGCGATTCTGAACTACCGGGGCGGCAGTTTAGAGGGGGCGAAGCTGTATGTATCGCTGTTTCCCTGCAATGAATGTGCAAAAGCGATTATTCAGGCAGGGATTAAGACGATTGTATATGACTGTGATAAATATAAGCATACGCCGCCGGTGATTGCATCGAAGCGAATGCTGGATGCAGCAGGCGTGCGGTATTATAAGTACGGGCACACCGACAGGGAAATCTGCCTGCGCGTATAATTGCGTCAGGCTTCTGGATGTTCTGTGCCGCTGGCTGCGCAGTAAGTATGCGGCTGCAGAAGGAAGCGCAGCAGAGAGGCATTGTATGAAATATAAAAAAAATGTGTATCAGTCCTTTGCAATGGTGATGCAGTTTGGAATCAATATGATTGCTCCGATTCTGATGTGCACGCTGCTGGGGGTATATATTGGAAAAAAATATGATATGATAATCATTGTAGTGCCATTGTTTTTTATTGGGGCGCTGGCAGGTTTTAGCAATATCTACAGACTGGCGAAGAAAATTTTTGAGCAGGAAAGCGACAGGGATACAAAACATGTTAAGAAGACTGAATAAGGCGCTGCCGGAGCTGGTTCTGGCAATCCTGATTTATGGGGTTTTTGCGCAGTGTATTGGGATATGGATGGCAGAAGATAAGCTTTTATATTCTACCGGACTGTGGATTGGCGTAATTCTGGCGATTGGAATGGCGATCCATATGGCAGTTGTGATCGAAGATGCTGTAAGCATCGGCAGCAGCCAGGGAAAACTGATTGCCATGTCGTTAATCCGTTATATTGTGGTGGTTCTGGTGTTTTTATGCATCATTTATTTCCATCTGGGCAGTCCGATTGCCGCGTTTGTTGGAGTGATGGGCCTGAAAATAGCTGCCTATATGCAGCCGTTTTTGCATAAAGTTATTATAAAACGGCAGGGGAGGGGGGAATATTCCAAAGAAAGTGGAATGGAGGAATAAGGTAAAGGAGGTGAGAATGTGAATAATGCAATTTTAATGGCTTCTGATGCGGACATTGATATTATGGTGCATGGCCTGATTTCTTATGAAGTATTCGGGCAGACCTGCTGGATTACGACCACGCATGTATGCCTGTTGATTGTTATGATAATTCTGATTGGCTTTTTTATTGCCGCGAACAGAAAGATCAGCCAGGCGAAAGAAGTACCGGATGGATTTCAGAATGTGGTTGAGCTGATTGTAGAAAAGCTGGACGGTATGGTTCAGAGCGTTATGGGAGTCAATTCCCCCAAATTTGTCAACTATATCAGCACAATATTTATGTTTATCCTGATGAGCAATATTTCAGGCGTGTTTGGCCTTCGGCCGCCGACGGCAGATTATGGCGTAACATTTGCGCTGGGGATTATGACCTTTGGCACGATATGGTTCAATAAGTTTAAACATCAGCATGTTTCAGGCGTAGTCAAAGGATTATGCGAGCCGTGGGTATTCTGGATACCGATTAATATAATCAGTGAACTGGCGGTACCGGTTTCTCTGTCTCTGCGTTTGTTTGCAAACGTATTATCAGGAACTATTATTATGGCGCTTGTTTACGGGCTGTTAGGCTGGATTGCAACTTTCTGGCCATCCGTACTGCATGTGTATTTTGATTTGTTCTCAGGAGCAATTCAGACGTATGTATTCTGTATGCTTAGCATGACGTTTATCGGGCAGGCATTTGACACAGAATAATGTATTTACTATTTTAAATTTTTTAGGAGGAATTTATTATGAATATTTCAGGAAACGATTTAATTTTAGCTTGTTCAGCAATCGGCGCAGGTCTTGCAGTTATCGCGGGTATCGGACCTGGTATCGGCCAGGGTATCGCGGCTGGTTATGCAGCGAATGCAGTAGGAAGGAATCCGGGAGCAAAATCTGACATTACATCTACCATGTTATTAGGCCAGGCGGTTGCCGAGACAACCGGTCTGTATGGTTTATTAGTTGCAATCCTCTTACTTTTCGTAAAACCATTAGTGGGCTAATGGATACCGCTATGCCTTATGGCAGTTTTTTGAAAAGTAAATACGGAAAGGAGGGTGAACTTCTAAATTATGGACAGGTTGTTTGGACTTGATATGCAGCTTTTGATGGATGCTTTGCAGTTTGGCGCATCTGTGTTTGTACTGTTCCTTTTGGGGAGCTATCTTTTGTTTAACCCGGTTCGCAAGATGTTAAAGGACAGACAGGAAGGCATTAAGAAGAATATCGATGATGCCGTTACGGATAAAGCGGCGGCGGCCAAGCTCAAAGAGCAGTACGAAGGAAAGCTCAGAAACGTAGACAAAGAAGCAGAGCAAATCTTAAGTGAAGCCAGACAGAAGGCTTTAAAAAATGAGTCTAAGATTATTGAAGAGGCTAAGGCAGAAGCTGCCCGTATCATTGCCAGGGCGAATGAAGAGGCAGTTCTGGAGAAGAAACGTGCAGTAGATGAAGTAAAACAGGAGATGATTTCCATTGCTTCCATGATGGCTGCAAAGGTAGTCTCCGCTTCTATTGATACGAAGATTCAGAATTCGCTTGTAGAAGAGACATTGAAAGAAATGGGTGATTCGACATGGCTAAGCTAGTATCAAAAACATATGGTGATGCATTGTTTGAGGTGGCGGCAGAATCCCGCAAGATGGATGCTTTTTATGAAGAAGTGTGCAGCGTATGCGCGGTTTTAAAAGAGAATGCCGAATTATCCAAATTGATGACTCATCCTAAAATTGTAAAAGAAGAAAAGATTCAGATCATAGAGAACATTTTCAAAGGAAAGATTTCCGATGAAATCGTCGGTCTTATGCGCATGATTGTGGATAAGGGACACTTTGGTGAATTAGAATCCGTACTGGAGTATTTCATTACTGAGGTAAAGGAATCGAAACAGATCGGTACGGCTTATGTGACATCTGCCGCAGCGTTGACAGACGCACAGAAGGAGCAGTTGACAAAGAAGCTGATTCAGACGACAAAGTATGTGGAATTTGAGATGCACTATGATGTAGATGCCGCACTGATTGGCGGTATGGTGATTCGGATTAAGGATCGTGTCGTAGACAGCAGTATTCGGACGAAGCTCTACGATTTATCCAGAGAATTATCCAAAATTCAGTTGAAAGTAGGTGAATGCGCTCCATGAATTTAAGACCAGAAGAGATCAGTTCTGTGATTAAAGAGCAAATTAAAAGATATGCAGCGCAGCTTCAGGTAGCAGATGTGGGTACCGTTATCCAGGTGGCAGACGGTATCGCCCGTATCCATGGCCTGGAGAATGCAATGCAGGGTGAGCTTCTTGAATTCCCTGGTGAAGTATATGGAATGGTATTGAACTTAGAGGAAGATAATGTCGGCGCTGTTTTGTTAGGCGACAGCAAGAGCATCAATGAGGGAGATACTGTTAAGACCACAGGACGAGTAGTAGAAGTTCCGGTTGGCGATGCAATGTCAGGACGTGTAGTCAATGCATTGGGCCAGCCAATTGATGGGAAAGGACCGATTGAGACAGATAAATATCGTAAGATTGAACGTGTGGCAAGCGGCGTTATTTCCAGAAAATCCGTAGATACCCCGCTGCAGACCGGTATTAAGGCGATTGACGCCATGATCCCGATCGGCAGAGGCCAGCGTGAGCTTATCATTGGTGATAAACAGACCGGTAAGACAGCAATCGCGATTGATACGATTATCAATCAGAGAGGCAAAGGGGTAAAATGTATTTATGTAGCAATCGGACAGAAGGCTTCTACCGTTGCTTCAATTGTAAAGACATTGGAAGAGTTTGGCGCTATGGCTTATACGACAGTTGTCGCTTCTACAGCCAGTGAGTTAGCTCCTTTACAGTATATCGCGCCGTATTCCGGATGTGCAATCGGCGAGGAATGGATGGAGAACGGAGAAGATGTGCTTGTTGTATATGATGACTTGAGCAAACATGCGACAGCTTACCGTACGCTCTCTTTGCTGCTGAGAAGGCCGCCAGGACGTGAGGCTTATCCGGGCGACGTATTCTATCTGCATTCCAGATTGTTAGAGCGTGCGGCGAAGCTAAATGACAGCTTAGGCGGAGGTTCTTTAACAGCGCTTCCGATCATTGAAACACAGGCAGGCGACGTTTCCGCATATATTCCGACGAATGTAATTTCCATTACAGACGGTCAGATTTATCTGGAAACAGATATGTTTAACGCTGGTTTCCGTCCGGCAATTAACGCTGGTTTGTCCGTATCCCGTGTAGGAGGCGCCGCACAGATCAAGGCGATCAAAAAGATCGCGGCTCCGATCCGTGTGGAACTTGCACAGTACCGCGAGCTTGCCGCGTTCTCCCAGTTTGGCTCTGAACTGGATGCCGATACCAAGGAGAAGCTGGCGCAGGGTGAAAGAATCCAGGAGATTTTAAAACAGCCGCAGTATCAGCCAATGCCTGTTGAGAACCAGGTTGTGATTATTTATGCAGCGACAAAGAAATATCTGCTCGATATTCCGGTAGAGGATATTTTACGTTTCCAGAATGAACTGTTTGAATATATTGAGACGAAATATCCGGAAATCTTAGAATCGATCCGTACGGTAAAAGAGATGACGGATGAGAATGAGAAGGCATTGATTAAAGCGATTGAAGAGTGTAAGGCATCTTTTAAGTAGGAACGGGTGGTGAATAAGTATGGCCTCAATGAGGGACATTAAGCGAAGAAGAAGCAGCATACAGAGTACGCAGCAAATCACGAAAGCTATGAAGCTTGTTTCTACCGTTAAACTGCAGAAGGCAAAAAACCGTGCAGAGGAAACGAATCCGTATTTTAATCATATGTATCAGACCGTGTGTTCTATCTTGAAGCGATCCGGGACGATTAACCATCCCTATCTGAAGGAAAGTGCATCGCAGAAAAAAGCAGTTGTAGTAATTACTTCTAACCGAGGACTGGCAGGCGGCTATAATTCCAATGTTGTGAAACTGGTTACGGAGAGCGGCTTTCCAAAGGAAGACCTGGAGATATACGCCATTGGAAACAAAGGTAAGGATACGTTGACCAGAAGGGGATATTCTGTTGTATCAGATGATTCAGCGGTGATTGACGCTCCTGTTTATGAAGATGCAGCCGAGATCTGCAAACGTGTTTTAAAGGCATATCAGGAAGAAGAAATCGGTGAAATTTATCTGGCTTATACGCATTTTAAAAATACGGTAAGCCATGAGCCGACGCTGATGAAGCTGCTTCCGGTCGAGATTGATGAAGCGGATATGACAGAGGATTCCAACATTCTGATGAATTATGAGCCGAATGATGAAGAAGCGCTGGATATGATTATACCGAAATATATCACAAGCTTATTTTACGGTGCGCTGGTAGAAGCTGTTGCCAGTGAAAACGGCGCCAGAATGCAGGCAATGGATTCTGCGACAAGCAATGCAGAAGAAATGATTAGTGATTTGTCACTGAAATATAACAGAGCGCGTCAGGGCTCAATTACACAGGAATTAACAGAAATTATCGCAGGTGCATCAGCAATTTCCTAATTACTGCCGAATGGCATAAAGGGATGCCCGGAGTGGTATTTCCTAATTACTGCCGAATGGCATAAAGGGATGCCCGGAGTGGTATTTCCTAATTACTGCCGAATGGCATAAAGGGATGCCCGGAGTGGATATCTTAATGGGCGCTGATGTATCAGGCGGCTGTCCTGCTTTTGGGGTGGCCGTTGGAATAAAAATAAGGAGTGATAGAAAAAGATGGCAGAAAAGAATATAGGTAAAATCACTCAGATTATCGGAGCCGTTCTGGATATTAAATTTTCAGAAGGGAACCTGCCGGAGATTAACGATGCAATTAACGTTACCATGAATGATGGTAAAAAGCTGGTTGTAGAAGTGTCTCAGCATCTGGGTGATGATACGGTCAGATGTATTGCCATGGGTTCTACCGACGGACTTGTCCGCGGAATGGATGCGGAAGCGACTGGCGCATCCATCAGTGTTCCGGTGGGTGAGAATACGTTAGGACGTATGTTTAACGTCTTAGGAGAGCCGATCGATGAGATCGATGCGCCCAAGAACGTAGAATACTGGCCAATCCATAGAAAAGCGCCTTCCTTTGAAGAGCAGTCAACCTCACAGGAAATGCTGGAAACAGGCATTAAAGTCGTGGATTTGCTCTGCCCCTATCAGAAGGGTGGTAAAATCGGACTGTTTGGTGGTGCAGGTGTTGGTAAAACCGTATTGATTCAGGAATTGATCCATAATATTGCAACAGAGCACGGCGGTTATTCCGTATTTACCGGTGTAGGGGAGCGTACCCGTGAGGGAAATGACCTTTACTATGAAATGAAGGAATCCGGCGTTATTGATAAGACTACCATGGTATTCGGCCAGATGAATGAGCCGCCCGGAGCAAGAATGCGCGTAGGGCTGTCAGGACTTACGATGGCAGAATATTTCCGTGATAAGGGCGGAAAGGATGTATTGTTATTTATTGATAATATCTTCCGTTTTACACAGGCAGGTTCTGAGGTATCCGCGCTGCTGGGACGTATGCCCTCAGCCGTTGGTTACCAGCCGACGCTGCAGACCGAGATGGGCGCGCTGCAGGAGCGTATCACATCCACGAAGAGCGGTTCTATTACATCCGTTCAGGCAGTTTATGTGCCGGCCGATGACTTAACTGACCCGGCTCCGGCGACGACATTTGCCCATCTGGATGCGACAACCGTATTGGAGCGTTCCATTGCAGAGCTTGGTATTTATCCGGCAGTTGACCCGCTGGGATCTACATCCCGTATTCTCGATCCGCGTATTGTAGGGCAGGAGCATTTTGAGGTTGCCCGCGGCGTACAGGAGATTTTGCAGAAGTATAAAGAGCTTCAGGATATTATTGCAATCCTTGGTATGGATGAATTGTCTGAGGATGATAAACTTGTCGTAAACCGTGCAAGGAAGGTACAGAGATTTTTGTCCCAGCCATTCTTCGTAGCGGGACAGTTTACCGGACTGGAAGGAAAGTATGTGCCAATCGCTGAGACAGTGAGAGGATTCCGTGAGATTATTGAAGGTAAGTTAGATGACGTACCAGAGAGTCATTTCTTAAATGCAGGAACCATTGATGAAGTACGTGCCCGTGTGAAGTAAGGGGTGATGGTATGGCAGATAATGGAAGGATATTTCAGGTAAAGATTATTACGCCAGATCGGATCTTTTATACCGGAGAAGCAGATATGATTGAGTTTACAACAAGCTCCGGACAGATTGGCGTCTATAAAAATCATATTCCTCTGACAACGGTGCTTTCACCTGGGGCCGTGATTATTCATGAGGCTGAAGGGGAAAAAGTGGCTGCGGTACACACAGGTTTTGCGGAAATTTTGCCGGAGCAGGTGACGCTTCTGGCAGAGATTGCTGAGTGGCCGGATGAAATCGATAAGAGCCGTGCAGAAGCTGCAAAGAAAAGGGCGGAAGACCGCCTGCAGGCAAAGACTGAAAATCTGGATGTTGCCCGTGCGGAACTGGCGTTGAAGAAGGCTTTGACGCGGATTAGTGTGAAGGGTATGTAATTTGATAAGAGGCTGCCGGGAAATCTTGTGGATTTTAGCTATTTCCTGGCAGCCCCTTTTGTTATATTAGGAAAGACATTATCACTGTGATAGTATTATTTTAAAATGAAGAAAGCATCCGGCTCTCTATAAATAGGAACCAGATGCTTTTCATTTTTTTGAGATATATACTACAGTTGGGAAATCACTGCGCTGATGGAACCGAAGATGATTCCGGCTACAGGCCAGATGATCCAGGAGAATCCCCAGTCCCATGTGGCAAAGCTCCAGATCAGATAGGCAGCGGTTACAACTGGCCAGTATATGGAGGCGACCAGCTGAATACGTTTGTCGTTTTTTTCCTGCTTAGCTTTTTTCGCGGACTGATTACCGATATCCAGCAATCTTTCAAAAGCGCTCTGCTTTGTGCCTACTGTGATAAACAGGAATACGCCGGCGGCTACAAACAGAAAGAGACCGCTTCCGGACAGATCGGAGATCCAGTAGAGTGATGTGCCTTCAAATATTGCGCTTGCCAATATAGCCGGAATGACGCTTAAGATGCATAAGATTACGCCGACGGCTATTTTAGCTCCGGATGCCTGATGGAATGCTTCATATTGTCCGTTGATTTCTTTTTTTGCGCTGTAATCCAGTATGATTTTGCTTTTTTTGTATGCTTCGTATTTACTTACTGCATTGCCGCTGATAATAAAGATTCCTACGGCTATGGCTACCATGCCAAACAGTATAATGGCTCCAAGAGAATCTGCCAGATTGGAGGTGAAAATTCCGGCTTCCTGCAGTGCGGATACCAGGCAGGATGCAACCGGGGATAAAATGCACAACATGACGCCAAAACCGATTTTTGTCCCAAATGTTTCCTGTGCGTTGAGATAATTTACGGCCTGTTCGAGTGTAAGCCTTATTTCGTTTTCTGGTTCTTGGCCGGGGTCTGCTTTGGGTGGGATTTGCTGATCTGCGCAGAGGGCTGCGGCGATTTCATCCATGCTGCCAAATTCGGAGATTACGATTCCAATGGCTTCGTTTTCAGATTTTCCTTCGTCTTTTAGTTCATGATATTTGTCTTCCATTATGCCGAGCAGTTCTTCCCTAGCTCTGCGTACTTGTGGGGTGTCCGGATAATTCCGGAAGAGATTGTCGATGTAGCTGATAATGGTTTCCATATGTGTACCTCCTGAATGTTTGAATGATGTTGGTTTTGTATTTTAAAAAATAAACTTATCTACAACTTCTTTTGTGAGTTGCCATTCCCTGCATTTTTCCTGATAATAGGCTATTCCCGCATCTGTAATCCGATAATAGGTTCTTCGCTTCCCAAAAGTTTCATTTCCATAGAATGATTCCAGATATCCGTTCTTTTCCAGCCTGGTAAATGCGGAATACAGTGTGGTTTCTTTGATAATATAGCTGCTGTTGGTGCGGTTTTTAATTTCTTTGGATATTTCGTATCCATAGGATGGTTCGTTTAATATCAGATAAAGAATCATCATATCGTTATATCCCCGTATTCCATCACTGCTTATCACGGCGCAGCCTCCTTTCTCTGTGTTGTTTTTTATGCAGCCGCCAGAATATCTGCGGTCTGTCAGTGCATGACATAGTATTATGTCTATCGTATTACGTCTGTCGTAGTACTTTTGTAAAACTACAATACCATATCTACTACGACAGGTCAAGTAATTTTTTTTGTTTTTACATTTTGATGGGTAAAAAGGAAGCGGGCAAGGGTCAGCCTGCTCGCCAATCATTGCAAACATCTACATGCATTATGTGCTATTGTGGTGGTTCAAAGAGAAGGTAAAACCCTGTCTGAGGGGATTTGCAGACATAATTGTCTATGCCGAGGGGGGAGAGCGGATACTTTAAAGATAACTATTTTACAGATTTACATTAAGTATGAAATGAAGTAGAATTAGATAAACTGTACAGGCAGTTTTGGAATGACAATGGCGGTCATGCAGCTCACATTCATATGGCCCATATGGACAAAAATCGGGAGTACTGTATCGAACGCCCCAAATTGGGATTAGGGAAAAACCAGGAGATGATTGAGATTTATAAAGCAGATACTTGTTTAGAAATCGCAGGGAGGAATCTATCTTGACAAAGGAAAAAAGTGAATGGTTTGATTGGATAAAAGAATGTGGGAACAGAAGGAAATTATATATATATCTTCTGGGAATTTTATTTATATGTATTATAATCGCATTGCATCTGCCAGGTGCTTATTATCACAGAGCCTTTACTCATGAGGATTTTAAATGTAAGAAGGGAACAAATCCGTTTGCTGTAAAAGAAGAGGATACCGAATCAGAAGGGGTGTTTATGGAAGGGCCAGGCATGTCTTTTGAGAAGGGAGATTACCTTGTTACAGTCACGTACGCTGCCAATTCGGATAAAAATTATCTTTCTTTTGAAACAAAGATAAGATCGGAAACAGTAGAAGCGGAAGCAGCTTATATGCTTCCGGCAAACGAAAGTTGGGGAACTGCAGCAATTCCCCTCCATTTGAATGCTTATACGGAAAAACTGAATTTTAACATATATTATGGAGGAAGCGGAGACTTAAATGTTACTGATATTGTAGTGGATGGCTTGGACTTTAGGCCGGGAGACGTTTTGGCAATCGGCTTTTTAGCGCTGTTTTTTTATCTATTGGCAGGATATGCTCTTGTTTTGAGAAAAATGCGAGGAGGGGTATTTCCAGAATCTGTCTTGCTTTTTTTGGCAGCGGCTCTTTCGAGCTATCCGTATTGTTCTGGCAGTCTGTTTGCCGGCGATGATATATCGTTCCATTTGATGCGGATTGCAGGGATACGGGATGGGATTCTTAGCGGGCAGTTTCCAGTGCGGATTTATCCAGAGGCATTTTATGGCACAGGATACAATTGCAGTCTGTATTATCCAGATTTCTTTTTATATATACCAGCGCTGTTGTGTCTGCTGGGGGTTTCTATTGCGCTTTCTGTGCAGATATTTGGATTTCTGATTCATCTTGCAGCTGCAGGAGCGATGTATTACGCGGCAAGGAAGCTGAAAGCATCAAAGACAGCGGGGCTGGTCAGCGCTGTCCTGTATGTTTTCAGTGGATATTTCTGTCATAATCTTTTCTTCCGGTGCGATTTGGGGGAGAGTGTCGCAATGTGCTTTTTTCCGTTGGTCATCTGCGGATTTTATGCAGCGGTGTTTCTGGAAAAAAATGAGTGGGGCTCCCTTTGCATTGGGATGACAGGGATAGTGCTGAGCCACATTCTTTCAGCTTTGATTGCGGCGTTTTTACTTCTTGTTTTTGGAGTATGCAGCTGGAAAAAGGTATGCAGGAAAAAGGCATTTTTGGCGCTTCTGAAATCTGCTGCAGCATCGATTGGCCTTTGCGCATGGTTTTTAGCTCCATTTTTGGAGGCATTTCAGATACGGGAGTGGACCAATATAGCTTTTATGATGAAGCCTGTGGATAATAATGTGATTGAAGTTGGAAGGATATTCGGCGGATTTGAGGGAGGGCATTCTAAAAGCCTTGGCATGGCGCTGGCATTGGGAACGATTCTGAGTTTTTATTGTATTTTTTCGGCAGACAGGGCTGAAAACAGAAATCAAAGGAACCGGATTCTTGTGCTTCTTGCAGCGGGACTTGGAACAGCTGCATGTGCTACGGCGATATTTCCGTGGGATGTGGTAATGAATAGCATGATATTGCATGATATTGTGGCTTTGATACAGTTTCCATGGCGTCTGCTGGGGCCTGCGTCAGCTTTTTTGTCTTTGGCAGCGGGGCTGGCAGCAGGAGAGTTGTTGAAAAAGATTTCGCCGAAAGCTTTGCTGTCTGCTGTATTTATGATCTGCTTTACGCTGTTTGCTTTCCGGGTGGATACATATATATACCAAGAGGAAGAGATTTATATGCGCCATGGAGACGCGCTCCTTGAGACAGAAGTAGCAGAAGATTATCTGTTCCGATCTACGGATACACAGAAACTTATGTGGGCTAAGCCCGAGATTCCGGAAGCCGGCATAGAACTTATCCGCTACGAAAAGAACGGCTGTAATGTGAATATGGAGGTATCTGCCCAGGCAGGCGCTTATGTTGATGCAGATCTTTTGCTGTTTACCGGCTACAAGGCATTTGATGACAGCGGAAATGAACTGCCTTGTACATTTGGGGAAAATAACCGTCTGCGGATACAGTTCCCGGCTGCATATGAAGGGAAGGTATTAGTTCGGTATACCGGACGGCTCCGATGGAGGGTAACCGATGGGGTTTCATTTTTTTTGCTGCTGTTTTTGCTGGCAAGTCGGATTTGCAGAAAAAAGCAGGACTCTGGCAGTCGTTCAGGCAGGTCTGTCCATTCCGTGAGAATATGATACAGCAGTGAGGGGGCGGCTTTTGCGCAGCAAAACTCGGAATGCCGCCCGGAATCGTTACTATGAGAGGCCCTCAGGCCGTGAATAGTAACTAAAATTATACTACCGAACATTGACAAGGTAATAGACTTTATCATCTGGATGTGATATACTTCTAATTAACAGCTGAGCAATGAAAAGGAGCGTGTATGATATGGCATTGACAAATGAAGATTTACAGGCAATTGCAGGATTATTAAACCCGATTAATGACCGGCTTGACGGCATAGATAACCGGCTTGACGGCATAGATAACCGGCTTGATAAATTAGAATCTGAAGTATCTGCTTTAAAAGCTGGTCAAAGAGGACTGAAAAAGGAACTGCGGGAAGTAAAAGATAAAGTTACTGATACATATGATCTTGCATTGGAAGCATGGGGACTGAGTACAGAAAACAGACATTGGATTGAAAGTGAAAAAGCTACAGGCTAAAGAACAAAACCAAATATAGCACAATGAAAAGTGTAAAGCCAATTGAAGGATCGAAGGCTTTGCACTTTTTTGCTGTAAAGTCGTAACAGTTCACCCTGCAGCTGCGCAGTTCGCAGCCGATATAGCAGAATTGTTACGGAAAGCTCCGGATAAGTCTTATATGGGCGGGGCATTGAAATAGTTAGTTTTTACAGAAAAAACATAGTGACAGAAATGTAATAATTTAATACCTTGACAATACTCAAAAAGTATTAGAAAATAACATCACATATAACGAATATCATCTGACCCCAAAGGCGCGTACCTGACGGCAAAGATAGGAGGAAAGGCATTTTTGTGACTACTGCAAGGAATGAGACAGGTTCTTGTTCCAAGCGGCCATAAGAACTGTCTTCTTTTGTACGTAAATCGGAATCAAGACGGAGAGGAAAGCCTGATGACAACCAGAGTAGCCATTATTTCAATTGTTGTGGAACAATCTAAAGATGTGGAAAAGCTAAACCGGATTCTGCATGAATACAGTGCGTATATCGTTGGAAGAATGGGGATTCCCTATCCCAAACGGGAAATTTCTCTGATTAGTGTTGCCATGGATGCTCCCGCAGATACGATCAGCGCCATGACCGGAAAAATCGGAATGTTGGATCATATTACTTCGAAAGCGTTGTATGCCAAAGTAAATGATTCAGGGGAGGTAACAAATGCAAAAGCTGATTGACCGATTAGCACAAAATCATTCACTGGAAAAGGAAGAATGGATTGCCCTGATAACAGATAGAAGCGAAAGCGAGTATTTGTTTGCGAAAGCAAGGGAGGTATCGCAGC